>JAPKZE010000315.1 GCA_026393955.1 Candidatus Aminicenantota bacterium | reverse complement strand
CGCTCGCCCTATTCTACATAGGTCCATCAACACTGTACAGAAGGCCGGCCGAATCGAACTTGTTTCGCCAGCAGGAGGGGCGCGAGGATGCGGCGAGAAGGGCAGTCGAGCCCGATTTGGAAAAGTTTAGCCGGGGCGCGTGGCGGACGAGGGCAGTTTCCCTGGAAACCGACAAAACGTGTTTGAGCGAGGCGTAGCGCACGCCGAGCGAGTTGTTTTGGCGCCGAGTCCGGCGCACGGGCCGGCGTCTTTAAACTTTTCCCATGAGGGGGAGACTGTCCTTCGAGCCTCTCAGCGCCCCGACAGAACCGGGACTCTGGATGACCGTCCCAAGGACTTGTGCTAGAATAGCCAAACCATGAAAGTCGCATTTCTCGCTTCCGAAGTCATCCCCTACGCCAAGACGGGCGGCCTGGCCGACGTGGCCGGCGCCCTGCCCAAGTTCCTTACCGGCCTGGGCGCGGACGTCCGGGTCTTCATGCCCTTCTACCGGGAGGTGGGGAAAAAGAACCTGCCGCTCGTATCGGTCATCGACAGCGCGTCGCTCGAAGTGAACGGCGAGACACTCGCCTATCGCGTCCTGGCCCATTGCGCCGACGGCGTCACGACGTATTTCGTCGACCGGCCGGAATATTTCGACCGGGACCAGCTGTACGGGACGCCGGCGGGCGACTATCCGGACAACGGGGAGCGCTTCGGCTTCTTCTGCCGGGCCGCCCTGGAGACCATGCGGACCGTCGGCTTCCCCCCGGACGTCATCCACGCCCACGATTGGCAGTCGGCCCTCACCTTCGCCTATCTCAAGTTCCCCTATGCCGGCGACGCCTTTTTCGGCCGGACGCGGACGGTCTTCACCATCCATAACCTGGCCTACCAGGGCCTGTTCGACAAGGCCGTCCTCGGATCCGTCGGGCTGCCCTCGTCCCTCTTCAACATGAACGACCTCGAGTTCTTCGGCCAGGTCAACGCCCTCAAGGCCGGCATCCTCTACTCGTCGGCCGTGACCACCGTCAGCCCCCGTTACAGCCGCGAGATCCAGACGCCGGCCTTCGGCTGCGGTCTCGACGGGCTCCTCCGCTCCAGGTCCGGCGCGCTCCACGGCATCCTCAACGGCGTCGACTACCGGGATTGGGACCCGGCCACCGACAAGCTCATCCCCCACAAGTTCGCGCCGGCCGACCTCGCCGGGAAGAAAGTCTGCCGCGACGAGCTGGCCCGGGAGTTCGGCCTGGCGGCGCCGGCCGACCTGCCCGTCGCCGGCATGGTCACCCGCCTGGCCGGGCAGAAAGGCCTCGACATCGTCTGTGAAGCCCTCGACGCCTTGCTCGGCCTGGGCCTGACCCTGGTCATCTTGGGCACGGGGGAGCAGAAGATCCAGGATTTCCTCCTGGCGGCCCAAAAGAAGCATCCCAAGCGGATCGGGCTCAAGATCGCCTTCGACGAGCGCATCGCCCATACGATCTACGCCGGGAGCGACCTCTTCCTCATCCCCTCCCGCTACGAGCCGTGCGGCCTGACCCAGATGTACGCCATGAAGTACGGCACCGTCCCGGTCGTCCGGGCCACGGGCGGACTCGACGACAGCGTCCAGGAATTCGATGCCAAGACGGGGAGCGGCAACGGGTTCAAGTTCGCCGAGGCCGCGCCCGGTCCCCTCGTCGAAGCGGCCGGCCGCGCCGCGGCCGGCTTCAAGCGGCCGGCGGAATGGCGGACGCTGGTCGGCAACGCCATGGCCGCGGACTTCTCGTGGTCGCGTTCGGCCGCGGAGTACCTGGCCCTCTACAAGAAGCTGGCCGCCGCCTGAATCAGGTCTCGCCGCGGAGGAAGCGGGCTCCCGTCTCGGGAGGGACCGGATTGATGTAGAAACCTGTCCCCCACTCGAAGCCGGCCACCTTCGTCAGAATGGGGATGATCTCCAGGTGCCAGTGCGATTTGAGGTGGATGTCCGGCCAGCCTTTGAGCGACAGCGAGGGGTTGGGCGCCTGGTGGAGCACCATGTTGAAGGGCGGATCGCCGACCGTTTCCTTCAGCCGGGTCAGGACCCGCTTGAGGATCTCGGCCAGGGCCGTGAGCTCGTCCTCCCGGACGTCGGTGAAGAAGGCCGAGTGCCGCTGCGGGAAGACGGCCATCTCGAAGGGGAACCGCGACGCGTACGGCGCAAAGGCGGTGAACTGGGAGTTCCTGGCGACGAGCCGCGTCCCGACGGACTCCTCGTCCCGCAGGATGCGGCAGAAGCCGCACTCCTTGAAGGTCCGGAAGAGGCGGTCGGCGCCGTAGATCTCCTCCTTGACGCGCTTGGGGATGATGGGCGTGGCCACGATCTGCGAGTGCGGATGGCTCAGCGAGGCCCCGGCCTCCTTGCCCTTGTTCTTGAAGATCTGGACGTATTGGTAGTGGAGGTCCCTCTCGATCGCCCGGATCCTCTGCTGGAAGACCCCGAGCACGGCCCGGATGTGCGGGACCGGCAGGTCCCCGAGCTCGAAGGCGTGGTCGGGATTCTCGATGACGACTTCGTGGACGCCCCTTCCCTCCATCCGCTGGTAGAGCCCCTCGGTGGCCCGGGGCGGCGGCGGCCCGGGGGTGAGGGCCGGGAATTTGTTGGGCACGACGCGGACCGTCCAGCCCGGCGAGTCCGGGGCGGTCCCGGCGGCCCGCAGGGCGAAGACCTCGGGCGGGGTCTTCCCTTCGTTGCCGGCGCAGAACGGGCAGAACCCGGCGGCCTCGGGGACCGGTGCGACCAGGCCTTGGGGCCGGAAATCGTCCGGCCGCTTGCTCCGCTCGGTGGCGATGATGACCCAACGGCCGCTGACCAGGTCCTTTCTCAGTTCCGACATCATGCCCCCAGCAGCTGCCCGATCTTGGCCTTGAGCTCGTCGAGCGAGGCGGACTTGACGACGTAGGCGTCGGCCGCCCAGGTCATGAAGTCCTCCTTGTAGCTCTGGTAGGCCGAGTTGATGATGATCGGGATGTCCTTGCGCAGGCCCATGATCTGGGTGATGAGCTCGATCCCGTTCTTGCCCGGCATGCGGATGTCGGTGATGATCAGATCGAACGCCGTCCCGGCCAGCTGGGCCAGGGCGGCCTCGGCGTCGGTCACGGCCGTGATATCGTACCCTTCGCGGCTCAGCTCCTCTTCGTAGAGGAGGCAGAGCGATTTCTCGTCCTCGACGAGCAGGATCTTTTTCTTCATGGCGTCAACTCCCTTTCGCGGCTGAGAAAGATTAGCTTGAACACGGCCCCCTTCCCGACCCGGCTCTGGACCTCGATCTTGCCGCCGCACGTGTCCATGATCCGCTTGATGAAGGGCAGGCCCAACCCCATGCCTTTCTCCTTGGTCGTGAAAAAGGGCTTGAAGAGCTGCTCCTTGTCGGGGTTGGTGATGCCCCGGCCGGTGTCGCGGACGGTGAGCACGTACGCGCCCGGGCTCTTGCGGTAGCCGCGCACGGCGACCGCCCCGCCGGCGGGGGTCGCGTCGAAGGCGTTGGCGAGGAGATTGCGGAGGACCTCGCCGAAGGAGGTCGGATCGCAGAGGATCTCGGGCAGGCAGGGTTCCAGCTTGACGCTCAGGGCGTAATCACGGGCCCTGGCGAGGATCTCGGGACTGTCGAGGACAGCGGCGATGGCCGGCCCGGGGTCGAAATAGACGGGCTCCTTCAGGCTGACCTTGAGGAAGTGCCCCATCTGGTAGATGATGCCGTCGAGCCGGCGGATCTCGTCCCGGATGATGGTCAGGTTGCGGTTCCTCCGGTCCTCCGGCACGTCCGGCTTGAGCAGCTGGTCGGTGAAGCCCCCGATGGCGGCGATGGGATTGCGCAGCTGGTGCGTGACGAACATGGCCATCTCGCCCATGGCCGCCATCTTCTCGACGTCGAGAAGCTTGAGGTGGAGCTTCGACGAGTAGATGTAATTGCCGGCCATCAGTCCGCAGACGCCGGCCAGCTTGATGTCGGCCGGCGAGATCGGCGTGCGGGTGATGGCGTTGTCGAGGATGATCTCGCCGACGACATCGTCGCGGGCCAGGAGAGGAATGCAGAGGAACTCCTCGACGCCGATGAGGTTCAGGAAGCGCCGGTCGACGAGGGGCTCGTTCGAGGCCTCGCGGACGAGGAGGATCTCTTTGCGGCAGGCGGCGTAGGCCGGGATGAGGGCGCTCTCGTCGTCGGCCGCGTAAACGAGGCCCTTGAGGCGGGCGCTCAGGGTGTCCTCGTTCTTGCTGACCAGGGCCCGGTTGTGCTCGACGATCTCGACATAGCCGATGCCCGGGGTCGACAGGACCTCCCAGATGAGCCCGGCCTCCTCGGCCGAGCGGGGCCCGAGCCACATCTCCCCTTTGATGCGGTCGCCTTGCTTAAGGAAGAGCATGGCCCGGTTGAAGCCGACGCCCGAGCCTGAGGTCAGGGCCGTCAGAATGACGATGAGGTTGTCCTCCAGGGAGAACGGCTGGAAGAAGCTCTGGGAGATGATCGAGAGCAGCATCAGCTCCCGGGGCGCGTCGCGCTCGAATTCCGGGGAGAGGATGCTGTACTTTTCGATCATTCGCTGGTCCAGCCCTTCGGCGCGACCCGGATCCCGGTCCGGCTTATTTTGAAGTCACGGCCGTCCTTGTCGGCGTCGAAGCCGATCTCGAAGCCCTCCGGGACCGTCGAGGATTTGTCCAGGATGACCTTGCGGAGGCGGGCGCCGCGGCGGATCTCGACGTTCTCGAAGAGGATGGAGTCGACGATCTCGGCCCCGGGGGCGATCCGGACGCCGGGGGCGATGATCGAGTTGACGATGCAGCAGTCGGTCAGCGTGCAGCCCGGACCGACGATCGACGAGCGCAGGTCGGCGCCGGAGATGAAGGTCGGCGGGTATTGCGGCTTGTAGGACCGGATCGGCCAGGCCGGGTCCTTCAGGATGAGCGGCGGCGACGGCGACAGGAAGGCCATGTTGGCCTCCCAGTACGCGTCGATCGTGCCGATGTCCTCCCAATAGTCGTCGAAGGTGAAGGCGTAGACGCGATGGCTGCCGATGAGCGACGGGATGATGTCCTTCCCGAAGTCGTGGCTGCTGCGGGGGTTCCGGGCGTCCTTGAGCAGGGCCTTGATCAGGACGGGGGTCTTGAAGAGGTAGACGCCCATGGAGATCAGGCTCTTGAGGGGGTCCCAGGGCGCGGCGAGAGGCTTCTTCGGCTTTTCCATGAACTCGATGATGCGGCGCTCGCCGTCGACCCCGATGACGCCGAAGCGCGAGGCCTCCTCGATCGGGATGGTCCGGGTCATGATCAGGGCGTCGGCCCCGGTCTGGCCGAAGAACAGGAGCAGCTGGCGGTAATCGGCGTCGTAGACGTGGTCGCCCGAGAGGACGAGGACGGCCTCCGGGTTCTCCTGCTGGATGGTGTAGATGTTCTGGAAGACGGCGTCGGCCGTGCCTTCGTACCAGTGGTCGCTGACCCGGCCCTGGGCCGGGAGGGAGATGATGTAATCGCCGCTCTCGGCATGGAAGATGTTCCAGCCGTTGATGATGTGGCGCTCGAGGGACTGGGATTTGTACTGGGTGAGCAGGGCGATGCGGCGGAGGCCGGAGTTGAGCGCGTTGGACAGGCTGAAGTCGATGATGCGGTAGGCGCCGAGGAAGGGCACGGACGGCTTGGCCCGGTCGCGGGTCAGCGGGTAGAGCCGTTCCCCCTTGCCCCCGCAGAGGACCATGGTCAGGGTCTTCTTAGATAACAGTTCCATCGGGCAGGACGACTTCTTCGAAAAGATGATCTTCGGTCTCGAAGGTCCGGAGGAGGGCCTCCTCGGCGGGGCCGAGGGCGCGGCCGGCCTCGAGCCAGCCGGCCAGGGTCAAGGCCCGTTCGAAGTGCTCGGCGGCCCGGTTCTCGGCGTAATCGCGGGCCGACCAGGTCGAGATGAGGAACGGCCAATCGGAGCTCTCGAGCAGGAACTTCTCCCGGTAGAACTGCTTGAGCAGGCGCCGGTCCAGGCGGGCCAGGCGGGGCTCGAGCGCGGCGGCGGCCTGCTCGATGCGGTAGATCTTCTTCCAGATCCAGGAGGTGTCGTCGTTGAGCCAGATCCAGTGGAAACCGCCCTGGCCCCAGGAGCCCTCGGGCAGCGAGATGACCGATCGGGGCGGGCGCTCATCGAGCACGCCGGCCGCGGTCATCGGCGCGATCGGGCTTTTCGAGAGCTTTTTGATGACGTGGTAGAGCCACTCCGGTCCTTCGAACCACCAGTGGCCGAAGAGCTCGGTGTCGTAGAGGGCCACGATCGAGCCCGAGGCGCGGCCGGCCAGCGTCGCCTCGAGGACCGAGACGAAATGCTCGGCGTGGCCCTCGAGCCGCTCGCGGATCGGGGCCGGATCGTAAGGTTTCTTGAGGCCCAGGTCGGCGTCGCTCGAAGTGATCCTCCAGTAGCGCATGCCGCCGGGGAAGTGCTTCTTGTGGAATTCGAGGTATCCGCCGTCGCCGGGGTAGCCCATGTGGCGGCTCCAGACCTGCGAGCCGGAAACATCGTCCCGGGCGAAGAACGGGACGTGCGAGGGGTGGGCCAGGTAGGCGGAATAGGCGTCGTTCGGCAGCTCCTCGGCCGGCTTGTAGGCGTCCCGGAACTTTTCCCAGAGGAGCTTCAGCCCGGGGAAACGGTCGATATAGACGCCCTTGGCCTCGCCTCCCTTGAGCAGGTGGGAGTCGACGAAGAAATAGCCCAGCCCTTCCTGCCCCAGGATCTCGTCGACGCCGAGACGGGCGTACGGCTCACCGTCCCCGAGGGGGTTCTTCCAGGCATAGCCGGGCCGGTAGGCGCACTCTGGGATCCAGAAGCCGCGGGGCTCGCGGCCGAAATGCTTGCGGTAGGTGTGCCGGCCCTGCCGGACCTGCTGGCGGACGCTCTCGTCCCGGGAGAGGAGCGGGAAATAGCCGTGGGTCGCCCCCGAGGTGAGGACCTCGATCTGGCCGCGGTCCTGGAGGGAACGGAAGCCGTCGATGATGTCGCCGTGACAGCGGCCGTGGAAGTCCCCGAGGACCTTGCGGTACCAATTCTCCCAGAAATCGGTCAGCGGCCGGAGGTCCGTGTTGCCGGTCCGGTCGAAATAGTCCCGGTCGCGGCGGGCGATCTCGATCTTCATCGTCAGGTATTCGTCGAAGCCCGCGATGAAGCCCGGGTCCTTGAGCTGCTCCATCAGGACGGGCGTGAAGCTGACGTTGGTCCGGGCCGGGATGCCCTCCGCGGCCAGGCGCTCGAAGACGTCGAGGAGGGGCATGTAGGTCTCAGCGGCGGCCTCATAAAGCCAATCCATCCCGTGCGGCCAGCTGCCGTGGGCCAGGACGTACGGGATGTGGCTGTGGAGGACCAGGGTGAAGGACCTATCGGACATTACGCTCCTTGAAGATGACGGACAGACGCTTCGTTCCCTTCCCGGCCAGGATCGCCGACCAGACCGGACAGAGGCAGTACCCTTGGTGGATTATATCAAATCCCTCCTCGGATTGGGAGAGCGTCCGCAGGGCGAACGACCAGACGGCGTCGGCCGCCTCGGGCTCGAACAGGATGGCCCCTCCGTAGAGGGCCGCGCCCTCCGGTCCCCGGAGCTCGATCTCGTGGGGGAAGGCCAGGACGTTCCACTCCGACCCGTAGGTCATGGCCAGCGGCCGCCCGGACAGGTTCTCGACCTCGATATCGACGCGGAGGACCCCGTCGGCGCACGCGACCGTCTTGCGGACGGCCACGGGGACCTTCTCCTCCCCGGCCCAAACGGCGCCCCGGCGTTCCAGCCGGAGCTTCCGGCCGGAGACATCGCCAGAGAACGCTCCGCCGACGAAGTCCCCCTGCTCCTGGAAATCGGCCCTGCGGAATTCCTCGGGGGTCGTCCCGGGGCGGAAAAAGTGGTCGATGAGCGAGAGGCGCGGGTGCCAGTCGTAGCGCGTCAGTTCCGCGGCCTCGGGCGGCAGCTTCTTTCCGAGCTCGTGGATGCTTTTCCCCGTCCCTTCGTCCGCCGTCCCGCTCTCGTCCGGCGCCCGGTGGTAGGCCTCGCGACGGCGGCCGAGAACGTCCGAGAGATTGCGGGACCAGGGCCGATAGTCGATCTCAGCCAGTGTCCCGCCGGCGGCCGGCCGGACCAGGAGGCCGAAGGTCCGGTCCCGGAAGACGAGCTCGTCCCGGCCGTCGCAGTCGAAGTCGAGGACCTGCCAGCCGGCCGGGTCCGGGGTCTTCTTTTCGGCCTCGAGCAGATGGTGATAGACGGCTTCCCGCAGATGAGGCAGGTAGAGGCCGCCGAAGACGCCGTGCCAATAAGGATCGTTGCACTGCCCTTTGTAGAGGTCCCGGAGGGCCTCGCCGGGACCGCCGGCCGAACGGACCGCCGCGGAGACCATGAGCATCCTCTTGTGAAGGTGGTTGGCCTCCGGGTACTTGCGGAAGAAATCGCGGAAGAAGCCGCCCCGCAGGAAGCGCCGCGCCTCCGGCCCGGCCGCGGCTTTGAGCTTCTTCAAGGCCGCCTGATCGTCGGGCTCGAGGACCCACTCCATCATCTCCTCGTAGGAGGCGGGCGGGAGGTAGACCCGTCCGGCCGGCGGATGGGTGTCGAGGTATTCGGAGAAGGACATGGTCCGGATCCCCCGGTCGTCGATGAAGGCCAGGAACTTCTGGAGCCAGCCGTCCTCGTAAACCCACTTGTGCGTGCCCGGCCAGACGCCGAACTTCTCGCCGTCGTCGCCGAGGATGGCCGTGCCTCCGCCGTCGCGGACGCGGTCGAGATAGATCTCGATGTCTTCGAGGGAATGGAACGGGATGTAATAGCGCAGGGTCTTGTCGATCGGGAAGACCCGCAGCCTCCGGCCCTCGTCCTCGGTGACGTAGGTCGTGGCCAGGTCGCGGACGCCCGCGTAATGGAAGTGCTCCTCGTCGAGCAGGGTGTACTCGATGCCCGCCGCCGCCAGGGACTTGGGCAGGCCGGGCTCCCAGACCCGCTCGGTCAGCCACAGGCCCCGCGGCCGCTGCCCGAAGCTCTCGGCCAGGAAATCGTTCATCATGCGGACCTGGCCGATCCGGTCCTCTTCGGGGATGACGGAGAGGACGGGCTCGTAGAAACCGCCGCTGAGGAGCTCGACCTGGCCCCGGCCGGCCAGCTCCCGGACGAGGTCCCAGCAGGTCCGTTCGTTCTTCTCCATGTATTCCCAAAGGGGCCCCGAAAAGTGCAGGGCGAAGCGGAAGCCCGGGTGTCCGGCCAGGCCTTCGAGGAGCGGCCGGTAGCAGTCCTTGAACGCCGACTTGAAGATCGAAGGGAAGTTCCCGACGGGCTGATGGTTGTGGACGGCGAAGAGCAAGACGAGGTCGTTCATGAGCTCTCCCGGATACTCAGATCCCTTCCTGGGCCAGGATATGGGCGAGCGCGGCCAGAATGACCGCCTGGAGCTCGAGCTCGCGGGGGTGGACGCTGGACGCGACATCGAGGGCCGAATGGTGGACGTCGAAGTAGGGCTGGGCGTTGACCATGACGGCGGCCGGGACGGCCCCGCCCTGAATGAGCGGGGCGACATCGACCCCTCCCCCGCCGGGGACGATGAACGACACGCCGAGCGGTCTGAGCAGGTCCGCGTAAGCGGCCACCCGCGTGCGGGCCCCGGCCTCCCGGCCTCCGACGGCCAGGCCGACCGGAACGAAGCCGCCGCGGTCCGATTCGGCGGCGACGAGATGCCGTTCGCCCGCCCTCAGCGCCGAAGCGGCGTAGGCCCGGCCGCCCGTTCCGCCGAACTCCTCGTCCATGAACAGCACCGCCCGGACCGTTCGGCGCGGCCTCGCGCCGATGTCCTTGAGCAGGGCCACGGCCTCCAGGGCGGCGGCACAGCCGGCCGCGTCGTCGTGGGCTCCGGTGCCGAGATCCCAGCTGTCGAGGTGCCCGCCGACGAGGACGATCTCGTCGGGACGCTCGCTGCCCGTGAGCTCGCCGACGACGTTGGCCGAGACGACCCGGCCCTCGTCGCGGCAGTCCAGGCGAAGCGTCACCGAGACCTCCTGCTCCTTTTTAAGGAGCGCGCTCAGGAGGTCGGCGTCCGAGGTGCTGACGGCGGCCGCGGGAATGCGGGGAGCGCCGGGATCATAGCGCAGCATGCCCGTGTGCGGATAACGGTCCGTCCGGAACGTGAGCGAGCGGACGAGGACGGCGACCGCGCCCTGGCGGGCGGCCGCCGAAGCCCCTCCGACGCGCTGGTCGGCGGCCGCGCCGTAGGCCGCGAACGGCTCCGGCGTGCGCCGGTCCATAGGCCTGTTGTAAAAGACGATCCGGCCCTTGACG
This sequence comes from Candidatus Aminicenantota bacterium, assembly GCA_026393955.1. GTDB lineage: Bacteria > Acidobacteriota > Aminicenantia > Aminicenantales > Saccharicenantaceae > RBG-16-66-30. The sequence goes on along the minus strand of JAPKZE010000315.1, from coordinate 2,460 downwards.
GCCTCCCCGAGGGAGGCGACCTCGTCGAGGGACCGGACTTCGATGACGGGAGCGGTGAGGCCTGCGGCCGGGGTCCCGACACTTCCGCCGAGCGCGCAGACCGCGAGCGGGACGGCGGTCCCGGACGGCGGAGCGGCGAGCACGGCCCGCTCGACGTCGCCGCGGACCCAATGCCCGACCTCGACCGGTTCGGTGTGGACGCGCTCGAAGCCGAGCTCCTCCATGATCTGCCGCGTGACCTCGACGGCCGCCGCGGCCTGGGCCGAGCCCGTCAAGCGGGGTCCGGCCGAGGTGATCCTCTCGAGGAAGGCATACGCCCGCTCGCGGGCCAGTCCGGTCTCCCGGAGATTTTCGATGGCCGCCCGGACCTCGCCGGACCCGCCCGGACCGGGCCGCGAGCAGGCCGCAGCGATCAGGGCGAGGGCCAGGGCGCAGATCGTTCGAACGGTTCTTCTACTCATGGCAAAACAGGCCGGGGCGGATGACGCTCGTCCTCACCGGTGGAGGAAGCAGCGCTCCGAATCGAGCTCGCCCGGCTTCCGGGTGATGATCATGGCCAATCCCAGCTCGTTGGCCTTGTCGATGACCTCCTGGTCCTTGACCGATCCCAGCGGGTAGATAATGGCCTTGATGCCGTGCTTTCCCGCCAGCTCGACGACGTCGGGGAAAGGCATGAAGGCGTCCGACGCCAGGACGCAGCCCTCGGGGCCGTAGCCGCGGCGGGACAGCCGGATGGCGTCCTCGGCGGCGTCGATGCGGCTGCGCTGGCCCGATCCGATGCCGTGGGTCTTGTCGGCCGTCCCGATGACGACCGCGTTGGACCTGGTGAAACAGGCCACCGTCCAGGTGAACAGGGCCGCCTGGACCTCCCCGGCCGCCGGCTTCCTTACCGAGACGACGTCGACCGAGTCGGCCGAGACGATCTTCGAATCGAAGCGCTTCTGGACGAGCAGACCGCCGGCCACCCGCTTCACTTCGAGACCGTTGTCGATCGCCGGGGCGTCGAGCGGCGCGCCCATCTTGACCACGCGCAGGACCTTGCGCGCCGCCAGGACCTCGAGCGCCTCGGGCTCGAAGTCGGGGGCGTAGACGACCTCCACGTTGCGCGGGCTCTCGACGAGGAGCCGCGCCAGCGGCGCGGTGACGGTATAGCTGAAGACGTCGACGCCGCCGAAATTGGACAGCGCGTCGCACTTCCAGGCCTTCTCGAACGTGCCGACCGGATCGTCGCCCAGGGCGACGCCGCTCGGCATCTCGTGCTTGATGATGACGCAGGCGTGACGGCCCGGGAAGACCTGCATGAGCTTGCCGGCCAGGCGCTGCCCGAGGTCCATGTCCCCGACGTTGATGTAGCTCAGGCCTTTCGTGCCCTCCTGCAGGATCTCCAGATGGCCCATGTTCGGTCCGGAGGCGCCGGCCTCCTGATAAAAGGCCGCCGGATAGCCGGGATTCTCGCCGTAGCGCATCGGGAATTTCTTGACGAACGTGTCCTCGCCCAACGGGAGCGTATCCGGGAAATCCTCCCGGACCTTGGTCAGGTACTGGCTGCGCGCGGTGCGCTCGGGCTTGCTCATGCGATCATGTCCTTTCGTGCCGGTTGATGATGTGGACGTCGGCCCCATCGGGATGTCCGGGCCTGACGGACAGGCAGGCGACGGCGACGCGGAAATCCTTTCCCGACGGCCCGGGGCCGAGGCTCCGGTAGATCTCCTCGGCGGTCTCGGCGGCCGTGGAGCCGGTGACGGCGACGAAGCGGGGTTCGCCGCTGAAGCCGGGCAGCGGGTCGGCATTCGGGCCCTCGTATGTGGACACGAGCCTCCCCTCCCCCGCCCGCAAGCCGACTTCGAAGTAGCTCCGCAGGCTCTGGCCCGAAGGCCCCCGCCGGACCACGCTCAGCCCGGCGCCCCCGCCGGCGAGACAGCCGCTGATGCGCGGCGTGTAGATGGGGGCATCGGGTTCGAAGTCCCAAGTCGCTAGGGCCGCGGCCAGCACCCCCGCCGGCCCGAGACCGGAATCGAGGCGGTCGCGCACGTCGGCCGTCTGCCGTCCGTTGGACACGGCCAGGCCGTCCCGGCCGAACAGGACGGCCGGATAGACGAGGAGATCGACGTTCCCCTGTTTCAGGGTCGCTTCGTCGGTCGGCTGGACCCAGATCCCCCCGTCGCGGCGGACCAGCTTCCGGGCCTGGCTCGAGGGCGAGCGCCCGGTGATGGCGTAGACGATCACGGCCTGCCCGCCCCCGGGGGGGGCGCCGATGACGATGAGCCGTCCGGGGTATTCGAGCGAGGCCAGGGTCGTCGCCGAGTCGTCCATCGGACCGTCCTTTCGCGCCTATTGATAGCATACGCCCCCCGCCAAGTCAAAACCGCCCTTGAGAGATCCGCTTTCATTCTGATAGAATCCGATCGACGACCGGCCAAGGAGGTCCGTCCGACCATGAAAAAGACCGAGCGCCCCGAA
>JAPKZE010000324.1 GCA_026393955.1 Candidatus Aminicenantota bacterium | reverse complement strand
TTGACGGCCTCCTCCCGGTCGAGGACCTGGCAGGCCAGCTTCTCCTCGCGGTCCTTGAGGGCCCGGACGGCCAGGGCGATCTGCTCCTCGGCCCTCGAGGCCATCTCGAGAAGCTTCTCTTTGAGGGCCTTGAGCTCCTCGTCGAACGGTCGCTCGATCTTCGACATGCTCCCTCCTCGGAATCCGCGGCGGCGCTAGTTTAGCCTTTTTCGGGGGGATCCCGCAAGTCCTTGGTCGCAGAGAGGCTTACTTGATCGAGGTGTTGATGACGCTGTAGAGGGCCGTTTCGGAAATGATCGCACTGTGAGCGCCGTAGAGAATAAAATAGACCCTGAGACCCTGGGGCGTCTGGACCACCGTAAAATCTTCCGGGTGCACCCAAGTGCTCATCGTCCCGTCTTTCGAATAGCCCTGGACGAACGGCGAGGCCGAGATGTCCAGGGTGAGGCCGTCGGCCGTCGTGCCGTCGAAAAGGCCCGCCTTGGAATTGACGTAATCCCCCGTGCATCGGGTTCCCCAGAGGAACGTATGGACCGTGCCCGGCGCGTCGATGACGGGGGTCACCGCCGGGGCACCCCCCTCCGGGGGGCAGAGCTTGTCGAGCCGGACGCCGTCTTCCCGGGTGAAGCTCAGGCCGTCCGTCGACACGGCGCTCAGGACCCGGCCGTGATCGCTGACACCGCCGTAGTACATCCGGTACTGACCGCTCGGCAGGAGGATCACCCTCCCTAAACCGATGCCGTTCGCCTCGTATCCGCTGCCCGAATAGGTCAGGCGCTCGCCGGACTCGGCCGTGAACGTCCAGCCGCCGTCCGTCGACAGGGCGCTCTTGATGGCCTTATAACCCATTTGATTGACCGGACCCTGCTTCTGATCGAGCCAATACATCCGGAAGGAGGCATCCGGGTTGCGGACGATCCAGTGCCCGAACAGTGTATAGCCCTCGAATCGATAGCCCGCTTCCTTGGTGAAGCTCAGGCCGTCGGCGGAGATCCAGCTGACCATGCCCCACCAGTCCGGATCGCCCGGGGTATCGGCGACGGCATAGTAGATCCGGGTGCGTCCATCATCCAACCGGATCACGACGGGATCGGACCCGCCGTTGCCGGTTTGGCTCAGGCTCAAGACCAGGCCTTCATAGGTCCAGCCATTGGATATCCTCAGGCAGGTCGCGGGGGTCCCGGCGCAGGTGTAGGGCTTGGGGGTGGTGTCCTCGGGCGCGTCCTTCGCTCCGCATCGCGAGAGACCGAAGAGGGCGATGGACCCCGCGAGCAGAGCGATGAGAGACCTTATTTGACGTCCGCTCACGGATGACCTCCCCCAGGGAATGCGTGACGCCCGGGACGGCCACGCTCCCGGCCCAGATGCACCCAATGATATTGAAAAGCGAACGGACAACGCAAGCGGAAAAATTCCGGTGGAAAGAATGGCTCCTCGGGCAGGACTCGAACCTACAACCTAGTGGTTAACAGCCACCCGCTCTACCTATTGAGCTACCGAGGAGCAGGTTGGGGTAATTTATCAAAAAGAGATTGAAAACGCAAGAACGGAGACTCGGTCTCAAGAGGGACAGTCCCCTGTGGGGACAGTCCCTAGAACCGGTAACTGGCCTGCTTGGCCATCTTGCGGTAGTCGTCGCCACAGACCTCGACGACCTTGCACATCTCGTAGATGCGCGACCGCAGCCGGACCCCGATGCGGTCGATCAGAGTGTCGCCGCTTTTCTTATAGAACGTGTCGCGCTTGTCCTCGTCCTCGTCGGTGTCGGGGTAGTTGGTCGTGAAGAGGGTGAGCTTCTTCTGATTGTAGCGGTGGTTGATGATGTAGAAGACCGTCTCCTCGACCCAGGCCGTCGTCCGCTTGGCCCCGAGCTCGTCGAGGACGAGGACGTCGGATTGAAAGACCGGGGCGATGACGTCGGATTCGGACAAGATCGAGTCGGGCGTGAACGTGCTCTGGATCTCGCGGATGAGGTCGCGGAAATCGTAGAAGATGCAGGCGGCGTCCTTGGTCCGGATGAGCTCCTGGATGACGGCCACGGCCAGGTGGGTCTTCCCCACCCCGCAGGGACCGATGTACAGGAGGCCGACGTCCTGGGCCGGAAAGTTCTTGACGAACTGCCGCGAGATCTTGAGGGCGTCCCGGTGCGAGTCGTTGTGGGCCTCGAAGTTGTCCAGGGTGCAGGGCTGATAGCGTCGCGGGATGTTGGCCTGGTCGAAGAGGGACTGCTTCCAGCGGTCGGCGAAGCAGCTGCACCGCTTGGCCACCCGGAGGCCGCCGGCGTCCTCGAGGAGCCAGCCCGTCCCCTGGCATTTGCCGCAGACCGTCGGTTCGCTCAATTCAAATACCCTCTGAGGTGCTGGAGCCTGTGCGACCGGCCGAGCTTCCTCATGGCCTTCTGCTCGATCTGACGGATCCTCTCCCGGGTCAGCTTCAGCTGCTGGCCGATCTCCTGGAGGGTCCGCGGCCGGTCGTCCTCAAGCCCGAACCGTAATCTTATCACAAGAGCCTCTTTCTCATCCAGCTCCCCCAGGGTCTCGCGGATCTGCTGCTGGACGGAGGCCTTGATGATCTGGTCTTCGACCGAGGGCGAGGCCGGGTCGCTGAGGCGGTCCTCCACCTCCATCTCGTCGTCGTTGACCGGGTCGCTCAAGGACACGTTCCGCTCGGCCAGGATCTCGAGGTCCTCGATGTCGGTCTCCGTCAGCCCCATGGCGCGGGCGATCTCGTCCCGGGTCGGTTCCCGTCCCAGACCGGTCTTGAGCTCGGCCGCCTTCTTCTTCATCTGGGAGATCTGGTCGGCCAGCTTCTGGGGGATCCGGGTGATCCGGGAATACAGGGTCAGGGCGTGGATGATGGCCTGGCGGATCCACCAGACGGCGTAAGAGACGAAGCGGACGTTCCGGGAGGGGTCGAAGCGCTTGGCCGCCTCGATCAGGCCGATGTTCCCCTCATCGATGAGGTCGAGCAGGGCCAGTCCCATGCCCCGGTATTTCTTGACGTAGGAGACGACGAACTTGAGATTGGACTTGACCAGGGTCTGCAGGGCTTCCTGGTCGCCCTTACGGATCCGCTCGCCGAGCTCCTTCTCCTGCTCGTCGGTCAGGGCCGGAAACTTGGCGATCTCCTCCAGGTAATGCTTGATGTTCCTGGAATCGAAGAAGTCCCGGGGATCCATGCCTCACTCGTCGCGGGTCTTGACCTTGACCATACCGCCGGGCCGGACGTGGACGAGGGACCGGCGCCGCGCCTCGAACTCCTCCTCCCGGCCCTGGATGAACTCCCGGCTGACGTAGTCGATGAACTCGGTGACCTCGACTTCGATCCGCTCGATCTTGGCCCGCATGTTGAGGACGACCTCGACCCCGGCCAGGTTCACGCCCAGGTCGCGGATAAGGTTCAGGATGATCTCCAGCCGCTTGAGGTCCTCGGCCGAATAGAGACGGGTGTTGCCGTCGCTCCGCGAGGGCGCGAGCAGGCCTTCCCTCTCGTAAAGCCGGAGGGTCTGCGGATGGATCCCGTACATCTCGGCCACGCTGGAGATATGATAATACGGCCCGGCGCCCTTGTTCGTTGCCTTGCGCGCTTTCTTCATCTCAGTCCATCCCCAGGGTCTGCCTCGGGTTCGGACCCGAGAGCGATTCGAGCTCCTTCATCATCTCCCGGATCCGCTCGTTGTCGAACGGCGGCGGGACGATGTAGACCTCGGCATACTCGTCGCCGCGGCCCTTCCGGCCGGCTACCGGGGCCCCCTGGTCCTTGATGCGGAGCTTCTGGCCGGATCTCGTCCCCGGCGGGATGCGAATGGTGGTCTTGCCCCAGAGGGTGGGCACCTCGATCTTGGCCCCCAGGGTGGCCTCGGACACGGTGATGGGCACCCGGACCGAGATGTCGGCCCCTTCCCGCTTGAAGAAGCGGTGCGGCGCCACCTCGATGACGATGTAGAGGTCCCCAGGAGGGCCGCCGGCCCGGCCGGCGTTGCCCCGGCCCGGCACGCGGACTTTGGAGCCGCTGTCGACCCCGGCCGGGATGCGGACGGAAATAAGGTCGGACTTCTGGCCGGTTCCCTGCCCGCCGCAGGCCGGACAGGGCTCCCCAGGGGCCTGTCCCGACCCGCCGCAGGCGGAGCAGGCGCTCGAGAACTTCATAAAGCCCCGCTGGGCGGTTCCCCGGCCGCTGCCGCCGCAGGCCGGGCAGGGCCGCTTGCGCGAACCGGCCGCCCGGCCGCTCGAGCCGCAGGCCTCGCAGCCGGCCAGGCGGTTGACCCGGATCTTGGCCTGGACGCCGCGGATGGCATCCTCGAACCCGATCTGCATCGAATACTGAAGGTCCTCGCCGCGCTCGGGCCCGCCCGAGGCCGCTTGGGGCCCCCGCACGCCGCCCGCGCTGAAGAGATTCTCGAAGAAATCCCGGAAGGTCGAGGAGCCGTAGTCGGAGAAGTCGAAGCCCTCGAAGCCAGCCCCGCCGGGTCCTCCCCCCGGACCCGCGCCCGGCGGCACGCCGCCGAGGTCGCCGAACTGGTCGTACTGGGCCCTTTTCTTCGGGTCGCTGAGGACGGCGTAAGCCTCCTGGATCTCCTTGAAGCGGGCCTCGGCCGTCTTGTCCCCCGGGTTGAGGTCGGGGTGGTACTTGCGGGCCAGCTTGCGGTAGGCCTTCTTGATGTCGGGCAGGGCCGCACCCCTGGCGACACCCAGGAGCTGATAATAATCTTTCGCCATCACCGCACCTCGGACAGTCTGCGGGCCCGCGGGGGTCCCGCTTTATCCGTCAGAGGCCGCCGGGCCTATTTCTGTTTATCCTCGTCGACGACTTCCGCGTCGATGACGTCGCCGTCCTCGGCGCTGCGCCCGTCGCCCCCGGAGGAAGGCTGCTTGTAGCCGGTTTGGGCGCCCGGGCCGGCGCCGGCCTCGGGGCCGGGCTGCGGACCGGCTTGCCGGTACATCAGCTCCGTCAGCTTGTGGGAGGCGTTGGCCAGGTCTTCGGCGGCCTTGCGGATGCGCTCGATATCGTCCGACTCGATGGCCTTCTTGGTGTTCTCGATCTCCTTCTGGATCTTCTCGGCCTCGTCGGCCGGGACCTTGTCCTTGTTGTCGCGAAGGAGCTTCTCCAGGCTGTAGACGAGCTGATCGGCATGATTGCGGGCGTCGATGGTCTCGCGCCGCTTCTTGTCCTCGGAGGCGTTGGACTCGGCGTCCTTGACCATGCGGTCGATCTCCTTCTCCTCGAGGCCGCCGTGACCGGTGATGGTGATGGCCTGCTGCTTGCCCGTGCCCAGGTCCTTGGCCGAGACGTGGAGGATGCCGTTGGCGTCGATGTCGAAGGTCACCTCGACCTTGGGGATGCCCCGGGGGGCGGGCGGGATGCCGTCGAGGTGGAAGCGGCCGAGCGTCCGGTTGTGGGCGGCCATCTCGCGCTCGCCCTGGAGGACGTGGATCTCGACGCTGGGCTGGTTGTCCGAAGCGGTCGAGAAGGTCTCGGTCTTCTTGGTCGGGATGGTCGTGTTGCGGGTGATCATCCGGGTGAAGACGCCGCCCAGGGTCTCGATGCCCAGGGTCAGAGGGGTGACGTCGAGCAGGAGGACGTCCTTGACGTCGCCCGACAGGACGCCGCCCTGGATGGCCGCGCCGACGGCCACGACCTCGTCGGGATTGACGCCCTTGTGGGGCTCCCGGCCGAAGAGCTCGTGGACGAGCTGCTGGATGCGCGGCATGCGGATCTGGCCGCCGACGAGGATGTCCTCGTGAATGTCGGACGCCTTGAGGTTGGCGTCGGCCAGGGCCTGGCGGACAGGGCCGACCGAGCGCTGGATGAGGTCCTCGCAGAGCTGCTCGAGCTTCGACCGGGTCAGCTTCATCAGGAGGTGCCGCGGCCCGGAGGCGTCGGCGGTGATGAACGGCAGGTTGATCTCGCTCTCCATGGTGGTCGAGAGCTCGACCTTGGCCTTCTCGGCGGCCTCCTTGAGGCGCTGGAGGGCCATCTTGTCCCGGGTCAGGTCGATGCCCGATTCCCGGCGGAATTCCTGGACGATCCAGTCCTGGACCCGCTGGTCGAGGTCGTCGCCGCCGAGGTGCGTGTCGCCGTTGGTCGCTTTGACCTCGACCACCCCTTCACCGACCTCGAGGATGGAGATGTCGAACGTGCCGCCGCCGAAGTCGTAGACGGCGATGGTCTGGTCCTTCTTCTTGTCCATGCCGTAGGCCAGGGCGGCCGCGGTCGGCTCGTTGATGATGCGCTCGACCTTGAGCCCGGCGATCTGTCCGGCGTCCTTGGTGGCCTTGCGCTGGCTGTCGTTGAAATAGGCCGGAACGGTGATGACGGCCCGCTCGACCTTCTCTCCGAGGTAATCCTCGGCGGCCTTTTTCAGCTTCTGGAGGATGAACGCCGAGATCTCCGGCGGGGCGTACATCTTGCCGTGGGCCTCGACGCGAACGTCGCCGTTCTGGGCCTCGTTGACCTTGAACGGGACCTGTTTGATCTCCTGGCCGACCTCGCCGAAGCGCCGGCCCATGAACCTCTTGATCGAATAGATGGTGTTCTCGGGATTGGTCACCCGCTGTCTCTTGGCGACCTGTCCGACCAGGATCTCGCCCTTGGCCGAGAACGCGACGACGGACGGGGTGGTCCGGCCGCCCTCTTCGTTGGGGATGACGGTCGTCTTTTCGCCTTCCTGAATGGCCACGACCGAGTTCGTCGTGCCCAAGTCGATGCCGATTATCTTACTCATCTAGATTCCTCCTGGAATTTTTAAATTTAGCGCAGTCCTATTATAAAATCTTAGTCCTATGTTGTCAAGTTATTGTCAAAATAAATCTATACATATGCTTATCACATTTAATTTTATTGGGTTCTAGAGAATGATGCCCTTGATCCCGTCGAAGAGGTGCCAGTAGATCGATTGGGCATCCAGCTCGTTTTCCAGGATCAGCTCGAGCTCCGCCAGCTCGTGCTCTCCCCTCTTGCCGACCAGATCCTGAAGAGGCAATCCGATGTACCAGCGCCAGGCTTCCTTCATCCTGACGCCGAATCCGGGCGCCTCGCCGGTCTTGGCCTTGACCGTGATGTGGAGACCGTTGTCGAGGTCGAGGCCGAAGCGCCTGGGCATGTCCCTGAGCTCGATGGTTTCGAGATCGTAATCCGCGGCCGCGGCGGCCGAACCCGCAGCCGCCGGCGCGGCCACGGGAGCCGGCTTGACGATCTCCTCGGTCTCCCCGGGCTTGATGACGATCCGCTCGGGCGCCTTAAGCGTCGTCTTCTTGACCAGCTCGACCGTCCCCGCGAATTCCGGCCTACCCCAGAACCTCATCTCCCGGATCGGCCA
>JAPKZE010000159.1 GCA_026393955.1 Candidatus Aminicenantota bacterium | reverse complement strand
AGGTGGCCGCCAAGCACTCGATCAATAAGGACGAGTTCCTCCGGGTCCTGGAGAAGACCGAAGCCTACGGCCAGACCGCCCTCAACGACGCCGTGGCCGTTTCCCCCGAGTTCGCCACCCGGGCCAAAAACGAGAAAAGGGCCCTCCTGCTCATCACCGACGGCATCGAGAACGACAGCCAGTCGACCCCGGAACAGGCCCTCGAGATCGCCCGGCGCGTCGACGTCCCCATCTATACGATCGGCTACAAGATCCCCCGCAACGAACAGCTCGCGGCCCACAAGCGTCCGGGCGGCCTGACGGCGGAGGGCATCGTCGCCACCCTGGACAAATTCTCCAGGGATACGGGCGGCAAGGCCTGGTTCCTCGACGAACTGACGGACCTGGCCGAGGTCGTCCGGGAGATCAAGACCGAGCAGGCCCACCAATACATCATCGGGTATACCTCCTACCAGGACACCTCGGACCTCTACCGTTGGATCCGGGTGACGACCCCGAATTATAAACACAAGATCCGGACCCGCCAGGGCTACTGACCCCCGCCAGGGCTATTGAAGCCAGAAATCCCCTGTTAGGGGGATATTCTCCCTCCTCCCTTCCATTTTGGCCGGAATAGGCTTATTATGGATACACGCGGGGTTAGAGAGTTGCGGCGGTTGCCAGCCGCCCGCCATAAATCATCATCATCAGGAGGTTCTCATGAAGAACAGACAAGTCTTTCTTATCGCCGGTTTCGTCCTTCTGGTCGCCCTGGTCACCGGCCCGGCCTGCGCCACCAAGAAGTTCGTCAAGACCGAGGACGCGAACATCGACAAGAAGGTCGCGGAGGTCTCGACCGAGGTCGAGGCCAACCAAAAGCGCATCGCCGAGCACGACGAGAAGCTGGCGACGATCGGCACCTTGATCAGCCAGCACGACAACCAGTTCAAGGCTGTCGAAGGCGAGATCGGTGAGGTCAAGACCCTCATCCGCGGCAACCTGGTCATGACGGCCACGCTCAAGAACGACCAGGCCAAGTTCGCTTTCAACAGCGCCGCCCTCAGCCCCGAGGCCAAGAGCGCTCTGGACGCCTTCGTCCAGAAGCTCGTCTCCGAGAACAAGGGCGTCTACATCGAGATCCAGGGCCACACCGACAACACCGGCTCCGACGAGATCAACCAAACTCTCGGCCAGAAGCGGGCGGAAGCGGTCATGATGTACCTCTATAAGCAGTACCGCATCCCGCTCCATCGCATGTCCGCCGTCAGCCTGGGCAGCTCCATGCCCATCGCCGACAACGGATCGCGGGACGGCCGCAACCAGAACAGGCGGGTCGAGATCCTCGTCTACGAATAAGCGAACGCTTCGGAACGTCCATCAAAGAGGGGGACACGTACCCAAGGTACGTGTCCCCTATCTTCACCTCGCCGTGACGGTCGCGGCGAGGCCTTCCCGGTCGAGCGCTCCCACGCCCACGACTTCGTAGGTGTACTTCTCCGTGCCGGAGATGCCCCGGTGGAGATAGCGGTAGGCCGTATCGCCCGCGGCCTTGGGCACCTCGCCGAGGAGCGTCCGGCCACCGCCTGACACCCGGTAGACCCGGTACTTGGTGACGCTCGTGTTCCGGGAATTGTCCGTCCAGCTCAGGACGTTGACGTACTCCCGGAGGAGCAGGCTGCGGTTGACCGCCTTCACCGCCTTGAGGTTGACCGGAGGGAAGATGTTGTCCATGACCACGTCGACGTCCGCTTCGGCCGTAAGGCCGATCGAATCGGTGGCGACGGCCCGGACGATATGGGTCCCATTCGAGAACGGGGTCGTGTCGAACGCGAATGAGAACGGCGGGGCCGTCCGGGTCTGGCTCAGGAACGTGTCCCCGTAGAGCTCGACCCGGGCCACGGCGTTGTCGTCGCCGGCGGTGACCTCGACCCCGACCGTGCCGTAGACCGTCTGGCCGGGCGCGAGGTTGGCGATGGCGACGGTCGGAGGCGCGTCGCCGAGCGTGATCGTGGCGGTCATCGGCGTCGTCGTTCCGGTGATCGACGTCAGGGTCATGGCCGTGGGCGTGCCGCCGTACCGGGCCGAATTCGGGCTGGTCGCCGGCCCGAACATCAGGCCCGCTTTGTAGTAGTCCCCCGCATCGGCCGATGAGGACCAGGTCTCGATCTCCTCGAGGCCGTCGGCCTCCATGAGCCGGAGCAGCTTGTGCTCGGTGTAGGAATTGTCATATTGGTAGTCGTAGTTCCAGGTGTCGAGCCGGGCATCGACGTGCCAGACGACCAGGCCGTCCGATCCGGTGAAGAGGCCCGCGTCGTTCCCGACCCGGTTGCGGTTCTGGACCATGAAGTACTCGCCGAAGATGCCGCCCGAGGCCCCCGGCATGAACAGGACCGCGTCCGGATAGAGTCCCGAGGCCCTCATCGTCACCGTCCGCGCCCCGGACGACACGACCGTGGGGGTGATCCAATCCAGCATGAACTTGGTGAAGCAGTTGTGGTCGCCGGAGCCGTCCATGATATCGAGGCCGCCGACGCCGCCCCGCGGGCCGACCGAATCGTCGTAGTCGTAGTAGTCCGGAACGCCTAAGGCGTGCCCCGTCTCGTGGATGATCACGCTCGGTCCGAAGCTGCCGCTCGGGTAGTTGTAGAGCTCCCACTGCCAGGAGTAGTTCGTCAGCCTCTTCCCGTCGAGCCGGTACGCCGAATCGGAGAACCACGTGTAGTAACCCCACCAGAACGAGGCCCATTCGCCGTGGGGGCCCGTCCAGAAGACGCAGAAATAGTCGATCGTCCCGTCGCCGTCGTTGTCGTACTGGCTGAAGTCGTGGCCTTGGGCTTCGTAGTAGTTCAGGGCTTCCTTGATCAGGTTCTGCCGGCCGGCGTCGGTCTCGGCGACGGTCGAACGGGCATAGGGGGCCTGGTACCAGCCGAGGACGTCGCCCGTGATGGACAGCTGGCCGTAGGACGAGCGCTCGTAGTAGTTCTTCAGGCTGTCGAAGGGCGGGCTGCCGGAGCCGCTGCCGAACAGCCGGGACTCGAAGGTGGCCGGGGCGGTCGTCCCGGGGTAGTCGGAAAAGGAGATGAGCAGAGCCAGCATCCTGACCGTCCCGGTGGTCGGCATGCCCTCCCAGGCCCGCGGCGGGGCCTGGACGCTCGACGCGGCGGCGCGGCCGTCCTTGACGGTCGAAAGGCGGGTCAGCTTGGCGGTCAGGCGGTCGGCGATCCGCTGCGGGATCTTATGGTTGCCGAAGGCCCTGGCCTGGGCGACGCGCCGGGCCAGCGTCCCGTCGAGCTTATAGCGCTCGATCTGCTCCTTGGTCGGAGGCTCCATGCCCAGCCCCGGCAGGAGGCCGGCCGTGAAGATCGCCAGGGCCACCGCGGCGGCGAGGACCGTTCGTCGGGCGAATATCATGGGTCCGCTCCTTCTTAAGGTCAGTCGGTCAGCGGACCCCGAAGTTGACGGTCGTCCGCTCCTCGTTCCGGTCGGTGGCCGGGGCCGGCTCGGGCGCGAGCGCCGAGATCTCGGCCCGGAGCTCCGGGGTCATGGGGATATCCGCCGCGGCGAGCAGGGGCGCGAGCTGGACGATGCTCCTGGCCCCGACGAGAGGGGCGGTGACCGCCGGGTGCGAGGCCACCCAGGCGACGGCCAACCCGGCCGGGTCATAGCCGCGCTCCCTGGCGAAGGCCGCGAACCGGCCGGCCACGTCGAAATTCACGGCGTCGGCATAGCGGGTGGCGTAGATCTTATTGCCGACGAGCCGTCCGGTCTCGGGCCTGAGGTCGGGGCCGTACTTGCCGCTCAGCAGACCACCGCCTAACGTATTGTACGGGAAAACGCCGAGCTCTTCGGACTGGGCCATGGGCAGAATCTCGGACTCGGCCTGGCGCTTGACCAGGTTGTACATGGGCTGGATGCAGGCGAACGGGGCGATCCCCTCCTTCGCCGAGATCCCCAGGGCCTTGGCGACCTGCCAGGCGGCGAAGTTGCTGGCCCCGAGATAGACGACCTTGCCCAGGCGGACGAGGTCGTCGAGGGCCCGGAGCGTTTCCTCCAGGGCGGTCCGATCGTCGAACCGGTGG
>JAPKZE010000230.1 GCA_026393955.1 Candidatus Aminicenantota bacterium | reverse complement strand
GGCCGGCGCCCCTGCCGGCGGGGAGGGTACCGCTTTTTTGAGTCCTGGAGATTCCAGATGAAGGGATTTCCGGACATAGTCAAGAAAAAGGCCCGCCCCCCTAGCGGGGGGCGGGCCTGTGTAGTTATTGGCCAACGTCCCGCCGAGGATCTCCGCATCGGTCGCGTAGATGCCGTCCAGGTTGAGAGTCATTTCATCGCTCTGGACCGTCCTGGTGTTGGTCATGTTGTTGAGCTGGAGGTTGATCGCCGCCCGGGACTTGGCGCCGATCTTAAGGCTGTATTCCAGGTAGAGGTCGGCCCAGAACGTGAAGGGCAGGCGGCCCCGATCCGCGCGGTTTTCGGGGTAAATATACCTATCATTGAGATAGAGCTTGGAGGTCAGGGGCAGTCCGCTCCGGCCGTAAGCTACGAGGCCCACGGTCAATCCGAACGGGAAAGCATAGGACCCGTAGGCCTTGAGGTAATGGGACCTGTCCTGGCCCAGAGGACCGTTGAGAACGTACCCCTTGGCATCGTACATGATGTAATAATCGTCATAATACTGTTCGACGTTCGGGCCGACGCGGCCGACGCCTCCACCCACCTCGTCGGAGCTGGCGAGGCCCGAGTAATTTCCCACGACCTGGCTCAGGGTATAATTGATCCCGCCCTGCCAGTTGTGGCTGAACCTCTTTTCCAGGGAGATGTTCAGCCCGTAATAATCCCTCGTGGCTTTTGGGGTGGCCCACATGGGATACGTCTGGCCATCATCTTCCGTGCCAAGTTCCCCGTCCTCGCCGGGATCTGTCCAGGTGTCGGAGAATTTTCCGCCTTGGGACTCGGGCAGTGACCAGCCATATCCGGGATTGGCGACATAGAAGGTCTCCGTCCAGGACGTCGTTCCGTCTTCATTGTTCACGGTTTCCCACGCGCCGACGTCTTCGATCGTCCGGAGGAGGTGCTTGTTGACGAGACGAACAGACAGGGAAAGGTTTTCGCTCAGCTTTTTCTCGGCGCCGAACGAGATCTCCCTCTGGGCGGTCGGTTTCAGATTCGGATCGACCCGCCCGAACGACGGCGGCAGGAAATCGAGGGATCCGATGTATGTGCCGCCGGCCTCCTGGCTGGTCCGGTCGTCGAACTCGCCGCTCGCGGCGATCAGCCTGTAGTCCGGGGTATTCAGAGAGTAATAATCCTGCACTCGCTTCCAACCGCCGAACGTGAGCTCGGCCATGTAGAGTTTCATGACGTCGTAGTAGATGCCGTAGCTGCCGAAGACCTTCAGGCTGGAATCCCCGAACACGTCATAGACGACGCCCAGCCGGGGGGCCAGCATGTCCGTCATATCGAACTTGATCGGCTTATCCGTGAAATCCGGATAAAGCTCGGTCGTCATGGACGGGATATACTGACTTTCGGCCCGGAGCCCGAAGTTGACGGTCAGCCTGTTCTTGATCGTCCAGGAATCCTGGATATAGGCCGAGAAGTTGTCGGCGTGGATGTTCCAGGCGCCTCCGTTAACGGGCTGGGTCCAGGAGCCCCGGATGTAATAGTACCCGTATTGGCCGTAAGCCGGATTAGGATCATCATTCGGCAGGGTCGGGTCGGCGCCGACTCCGATAGCATCGCCCAAAGCATAGGTGGTCCGTCCCCAGCCCATGTAGACCCGGGGGTGCGTCGTGGCTTCGTACACATCCTCATGAAGATAGGAATAGCCGAAGCCGGCCTTCAGGGCATGCTCACCGCTCCAGGAGAGGAAATAGGAGACGTCGATGTTGTTGCTGATCTTCTCCTGCAGGCGCCTCTTGACTTCGCGGAATGTTCCCGCGTCCGTCCAGCCGGAGGAATGGATCAGGTCCGGATTGGCGACATAGAAGGGATCGCTCGCGTACCGGGAGTTTGAGTAATTGAAGTTGTAGGTCGACGCGTCCGGGGGCATGATCCCCTGATTGTCCTGGTTCTGGGTGTGGATGCCCCCCCTGTACGTGATGAGCAGGTTGTTGCCGGCGGAATAATCCGCGGTCAGGGCGGCGGTCCAGTTGGGATAGTGAAAACCCTCCTGCGCCCACTGATAATTCTCGTCGTCGTAGCCCTGGATGCTCGGGACGGCGCCAAGATACTTGGTGAAATTGTTGATGTAGCTGGCCGACAGGCGGAATCCCTTCAGAGGGGCGGCCGTAAGTCTGAGGGAGCCGTTGTAATCGTGATTCGTGTTCGTGAACGTGGAGAACGGCCCCTCCCGGTAATTGAAATCCCTTAGGGCGGCCGTCTTGTAGTAGACCGGATTCAGAGAGCCGAAGAACCACAGCTTGTCCTTGATGATGTAGCCGCCGAGGCTGAAGACGAGCTCGTACCGGTTATAGCTGTCCCGGTCCTTCCCGCCGTTGAAGTAGTCGGTGTCGTTGTTCGCATATTCCCAGATCGTGTAGTCGTCGATGTTCTGCTGGAGATAGTCGCGGGAGTACCCCTGCATCAGCTGCGAGTTGTTCTCGTAGAAGGCCAGGATATCGCCGTGGAACTGGTTCCCTCCGGACCGCGTGATGACGTTGATGACGCCGCCCATCGAGCCGCCGAACTCGGCGTTGTAGCCCGAGGCCGTGACTTTTACTTCGTCAAGGAGCTCGAGGACGACGTTCTGGCCCTTGGTTCCCAGATGAAAGTCCGTCATATCCGCGCCGTCCGCGAACCAAACGTTCTCCGCGCCCGAGGCGCCGTCGACCGAAATGCCGGCGCTGACGTCCTCGTTTTGAACGCCGGGAATGGTGCTGATGAGCGAATCGAACGCTCTTCCCCGGGGAAGCGTCAGGTAGGTCTCCTTGGTCATGGTCTGGCCCTTGACCGTGCTCTTGACGTCGATGAGCGGGCTTTTGCCGATGACGGTGACCTGCTCCTCGACCGTGGCCTCCTCCAGGGTGACGTTCAGAGCCAGGGTCTGCGACAGCTCGAGCAGGATGCCCTTGCGGATCAAGGTCTTGAAGCCCTGGATGGTGAAGGTGATCTCATAGGCGCCGGAAGGCAGGGCCATGAGACGATAGACGCCGGCGGCGTCGGTCGTGGCGACGGCCTTGCCGATCAGCTTGGGGCTCGCGGCCGAGACGCTGACCCCGGGGAGCGGGTTCCCCTGATTGTCGACGACCTTGCCGTTGATGCGGCCTTCCGGCGTGAGCTGGGCGAAGGCCGGTCCGACAGCCGCTAAACAGACGACGAGAAGGATGAAAAATAGCTTTTTACTCATTCGCGATGACTCCTCTGTCCGTCTCTGATCTCTGTGCTCTCTGCGGCGGATCCGGGGCGGGTCCGCCGGAACCTCTTTGGCAGGAATTGGGGCCTGTCGTCATTCCCCTCCTTTATGGATGGCGGGACGTTGGGGGGGCCCGGGAGAAGGGCCGCGCCAGACCCGGCGCGGCGCGGGAACGCGGGCTCCGTGTCGCCTTGCTGTTTGGGTCGGCTTAAGGGTAAATCCGGCGGCGCGGTCTTGTCAAGGACTTCGGGGCGGCCTGTCTCAGCTGATCTCGCCGGTGAGGTAGGCCCGGGTCCGCGGGTCCTTCGGGTTGGCGAAGACCTCGGCCGCGGGCCCGTGCTCGACGAGCTCGCCGAGGTAGAGAAAGGCCAGGTAGTCCGCGACCCGGCGGGCTTGGCGGAGGATGTGGGTGACGAGGACGACGGTG
>JAPKZE010000500.1 GCA_026393955.1 Candidatus Aminicenantota bacterium | reverse complement strand
GAACGATCCAATACGGTAGCTTTCGCCCGCCCCGGCGACGATATCGTCTCCTTCACCCTCAAGACGACCGGGAGGCTCGGCCAGGGCGAGGTCCTCTTCCGGGCGACGAGCGGCGCCGAGCGCGTCGAGGACACGATCTTCATACCCGTCCTGGCGTCGAACGCCCTCATCACCCAGACGACGCGCCTCGAGGTCAAGCCCGGGCAGACGCTCACTCATGACGTCGTTCCGTTCGGCCTCGAGAATACGAACCAGGTCGCCCTCGAAGCGTCGTCCCTGCCCCCGCTCAACCTCGAAAAGAGGCTCGATTTCCTCATCCAATATCCCCACGGCTGTTTGGAGCAGACGCTCTCCGCAGCCCTGCCCCAGCTCTACCTTAAAAACCTGGTCAAGCTCGAAGACATGCAGACGCGGGAAGTCGAGGAATACGTCAAAACGGCCATCCGGAAAATGGCCGGCTTCCAGATGACCAACGGCGCCTTCTCCTACTGGCCCGGAAGCCGCGAGGGGCACGAGTGGACGACCGCCTATGCCGGCTATTTCCTGCTCGAAGCGGCGCGCCTCGGCTATCATGTCCCGCAGGCCATGCTCGACAGCTGGCGGGCCAACCAGAAGTTGTTGTCCAACAATTTCGTCACGGCCGGTGCTGCGGCCCAGCTCACCCAGGCGTTCCGCCTGTTCACGCTGGCCCTGGCCCGCGATCCGGACCTCGGGGCCATGAACCGGCTCCGGGAAACCCCCGACCTCCCCGGCCTCGCCGGGCTCATGCTGGCCGCGGCCTTCCACATGACCGGTCAGGCCGACGCGGCGGCCGACCTGGCCGAGCGCTCCCGCCTCGAGTTCAAGCCTTACCGCGACGACAGCGAGACCTTCGGCTCCGACTTCCGCGACAAGGCCCTGGCGGTGAGGGCCTTCGTTCAGATGGGCCGGCCCGAAAAGGCACGGAGCCTGCTCGAGGACATCTCCAAGACGCTCGCCTCGGACCTTTGGCTCTCCACGCACGAGACCTCGTTCGGCCTGATGGCCCTCGCCGCTTACTACGGCAGCGCCGAGGTCAAGCTCTTCCGGTATCGTCTCGCCTGGGACGGGGAGAGGCCTCTGGACGTCGAGTCGTCCACCCCGTTCGACCGGCGTGAGTTCTCCGGTTTCCCGATGAAGGGCCGGACCCTCGCCGTGACGAACACAGAAACATCGCCCCTCTACGTCAACGTCTACCGGCGGGGGGTGCCCCCGGCCGGCGTGGAGACGGAGTCGTCGGAGGGCCTGTCGATCGACGTCCGCTATCGCGACATGAAGATGAACGCCTTCGGCATCGACAAGATTACTCAGGGGCTCGACCTCGTGGCCGAAGTCCGGATCAAGAACCTGACCTCGAAGCGGCTCAAGAACCTCGTCCTGACCCAGCTCACGGCCGCCGGCTTCCAGATCAAGAACCCGAGGTTCGGCGGAGAGGCGGGCGCTGTCGCGGACGTCGACTACCAGGATATCCGCGACGATCGGGTCTTCACCTACTTCGGGCTCGAGGCCGGCCAGGAGAAGGTCTTCCTCGTCGTCCTCAACGCGTCTTACCGCGGCCGGTACTATCAGCCGGGCGTCGCCGTCGAGGCGATGTACGACGCCGGGCTCCACGCGAATACGAAAGGAGAGTGGGTCGAGATCGTACAATGAACGACCGGGGACATGTCCCGAAAGTCCATGTCCCCTCTCTGAGACTCGAGCAAGATATGACGGCCTTGAAGATCGACAGGACACGGGGAC
>JAPKZE010000321.1 GCA_026393955.1 Candidatus Aminicenantota bacterium | reverse complement strand
GTCCTTCTCGGCGAAGGGGACGAGCGTCGCGACGGCCCGGCCGCCGGCGGTGAGCGTTGTGGACGCCCCGTCCCTGCGGACTTCGATGCGGGCCTGGGCCGCGCCGAAGGCGACGGCGAAGGCGAGGAGACAGACGGCGAGGACGGCGATGCGTTTGATCATGTTGATCGTCCCTTCACGTTCGTCCCGGGTTATACCAAAGCCCCCCCGAAAAGACAAGGCGGGGGGCGCCTCCGCGGCGCCGCGGCCGGCCCGCTTTTGAAAAGCGCCGGTCGATGGGGTATCATGCCGGTGTTCCCATCACGGACCCAGGAGGAGCGACCATGCCCGTCTCTTATAAAGACATCGGTCTCGCCAACACCAACGACATGTTCCGGCGCGCCTTTGCCGGGCGGTACGCGGTGCCGGCCTACAATTTCAACAACATGGAGCAGCTCCAGGCCATCATCACGGCCTGCGCCGAAACGCGCTCGCCGGTCATCCTCCAGATCTCGAGCGGCGCCCGGAAGTACGCCAACCAGACCCTCCTCCGCTACATGGCCGAAGGAGCGGTGCGCATGGCCCGGGAGATGGAGAAGGCCAAGGGCGCGGACCAGGCCATCCCCATCACCCTCCACCTCGACCACGGCGACACCTTCGATCTGGCCAAGTCCTGCATCGATAACGGCTTCTCGTCGGTCATGATCGACGGCTCGCACCTCCCCTATGAGGAGAATATCGCTTTAACGCGTCAAGTCGTCGATCTTGCCCGCCCCCTCGGCGTCTCGGTCGAAGGCGAGCTCGGCCGCCTGGCCGGGATCGAGGACGAGGTCCAGGCGGAGCACTCGTCCTACACCCAGCCTGAGCAGGTTGTGGACTTCGTCAAACGGACAACGGTCGACTCGCTGGCCATCTCCATCGGAACCTCCCACGGCGCCTATAAATTCAAGCCCGAGCAGTGCACCCGGGACGCCCGCGGCATCCTCGTCCCGCCGCCCCTGCGGTTCGACATCCTGGCCGAGATCGAGCAACAGCTGCGCGGCTTCCCTATCGTCCTCCACGGCGCCTCGTCGGTCATCCAGGAGGCGGTGGACACCATCAATAAATACGGCGGCAAGATGAAGGACGCCGTCGGCGTCCCCGAGGACCAGCTGCGGCAGGCCGCCCGCTCGGCCGTCTGCAAGATCAACATCGACACGGACGGACGAATGGTCATGACGGCCGCGATCCGCCGGGTCTTCGCCGAATCCCCCGCCGAGTTCGATCCGCGCAAGTACCTCGGCCCGGCCCGGACGGCCCTGGTCGAGATGTACAAGCGGAAGAACCGCGAGGTGCTGGGCTCGGCCGGACGCTACGGGCAGGAGTTCTGAAGGGCGGCCCGGGCCAGGTTCCGGAGCATGCCGGCGAAGACCATCCGGTGCAGCGGCCAGATGCCGTACCAGTAGGCCAGCCCGGCCAGGCCGCGCGGGTCGAAGACGGCCGTCTGCGTGATCAGCGCGCCCGCGCCGTCCGGTTCGACGGAGAACTCGAGCCAGGCGCGTCCGGGCAGCTTCATCTCGGCCAGGAGCCGCAGCCGCCGGGCAGGTTCGAAGGACTCGACGCGCCAGAAATCCAGAGCTTCGCCGGCTCGCACCTCGACGGGGTGACGGCGGCCGCGTCTCAGCCCGACCCCGCCGACAAGAAGGTCGAGGCCGCCGCGCACGCGCCAGAGCCAGCCGCCGTAATACCAGCCCGTCGTTCCTCCGATCCGTTGGACGGGCCGAAAGGCCTGGGCCGGCGGCACATCGACGCGGACCGTCCGGGTGTCGATCAGCCGGTTGCCCGTCCGCAGGCCGCCCCAAGGGCGGGGCGCGCAGGTCGCCGACACGGCCCCCGCCCAGTGGGTCTCCGCGAACTCCCGGTCCTCGAATCGGATCGCCTGGGCGATGGCCTCGCGCACGCCGACCGGCCGCACGGAGAATCGCTCGAACGCGGAGTGGTCCCGGACCAGCGTCGGGTTCCGGATGCCGTCGATGAGCTTCCGGCCCACGCGGGCGTAGACGGGCGTGACCAGGCCCAGCCACAGGCTCGAGAGATGGGGGGTCAGCACCGGCACCGGGAGCATGGCCCGCCGCAGACCCCGCTGGCGGGCGTATTCACGCATCAGGTCGCCGTAAGCCACGGCCTCGGGACCGCCGATCTCGAAGATCGCGGGGCCGTCCTGGTCCAGATCGAGCGCGGCCAGGAGATAGGCCAGCACGTCGTTGACGGCGATGGGCTGGGCAGGCACACGGACCCAGCGCGGCGTCACCATCACCGGCAGGCGCTCGACCAGGGCCCGGATCATCTCGAACGACAGGCTGCCCGAGCCGAGGATGATGGACGCGCGAAATTCGATGACCGGGACGCCCGAGGACCGGAGGACGGTGCCGACCTCATGCCGGCTCCGCAGATGCGTCGACAGGCCGGCGATGTCCTCTCCGAGCCCGCCGAGATAGATGATCCGGCGCAGGCCCGCCTCCCGGGCGGCCGCCGCGAACTGGCCGGCGCCGAGCCTGTCCTTTTCCTCGAAAGGGCCTGACGAGCCCATGGAGTGGACGAGGTAGTAGGCGGTGTCGACACCTTGCAGCGCCGGAGGGAGAGAGGCCGGATCGAGGACGTCGCCGGCGACCACCTCGGTTGCGGGCCGGGCGCGTCCCCGGAGATACTCGGGACGCCTGGCCAGGCAGCGCACCCTTTCGCCGCGGTCCTCGAGAAGGCGAAGGAGCCGCCCGCCGACATATCCGGTGGCTCCGGTGACCAGGATCAGCCGAGCGCCCGGTCTCATTCCTGGCGCGCTACGCCGGCCGCGAGCCTCTGCCGGACCCTCTCAATGACCTTGGGGATCTCGTGTTTCGAGAGCGAGAGGGCCAGGCCCTTCATTCCCAACGGGACCCGGCCGGGGTCGGTATAAACGTGGTAGACGGCGAGGAGCCGCCCCTCGCCGAAGCGGGCGATCTGCCAGTAGCCCGACGTATCGACGACCGATTGGCTCAGCGGGACCTCGGGCCAGGGCACCTTGACCCAATCGACCCGGAATCCGCCATCGCCCTTTCGACACGTATATCGTAGCCGGTAGCGTTTGTGAACGCCCAAAGGCAGCTTTAAATACTGCTCGACGAGCGCAACCGCGTCGCTTTCGTCGGTGACGACCGTCCGCTCCACCTTCGGCATGAACTCGGCATGGCGGCGATAGTCGGTGACGATCGCGAGGGCTTCTTCCAAAGTCCCGGCGAGGATCCCCACGGCTTCGTAGGTCCGTCCTTTGAGGCCGGGGCTGGGGACCTCCCTCAGGATGACTTCGCCGGCATGGATCTCCGCCTGCTCCGCCGACGTCAGGGTTACGGCTTCCAGCTGGACGAGGCCTTCCTGCGCCCGGGCCGTGAGCCCGGTGAAGAGAAGGAGGGAGGACGCGCCCCATACGACCGTCGCGACGAACACCATCACCAGGGGGGCCCTCCTTGGGGCCACATTCTGCCTCAATGAGCGGCAAATGGCAACAGGATATCTCCCGCCCCCCGACTCGCGTATAATAAAGGAGATCGGAGGTCGAACATGAAAGATCACGTCAAGGTCATCGGCATTCTCTGGATCGTTCTGGGAGCGCTCTCCCTTTGCCTGGCGTTCTTCGCCTTTCTCGTCTTCTTCGGGGTCGCCCAGATCCCCAACTTGGATGTCGAGCCGGGCATCCTGCGCCTGATCGGCATCATCGCCAGCTCGTTCCTCGGCCTCGTCGGACTGCCGCAGATCATCGGCGGGTGGGGGCTCCTCCAGCACAAGGAATGGGCCCGCATCCTCATGCTGGTCATTTCGTTCCTCAACGTGTTCCACGTCCCCTTCGGGACGGCCCTCAGCGTCTACTCGATGATCATCCTGTTCAACCGCGAGACCGTCCGGCTGTTCCAGATGGGAGCGGCCGCGCCGCCTGCGCCGAAGATCTGAGATGAGGCCCGGGCTGGCTATGATCATCCTGGGGCTCGCCGCGGCCCTTTTCGGTTCGGGGGCTGCGACCGCCTTCCTGATCGACGATTTCTCCCGCGAGAACGCCTCCGCTCTGGGCACCAAATGGCAGACCTTCACCGACCGGGTGATGGGCGGCGTTTCGAGCGGACAAGCCTCCTTTGAAACGCTCGAGGGCAAGCGTTGCCTCCGCCTGAAGGGCACGGTCTCTCTCGAGAATCAGGGCGGCTTCGTCCAGGCGGCTCTGCCGCTCGTCAAACAGGGCGGATCGTTCAACGCCGCAACCTATCGCGGGATCAGGCTTTGGGTGCGGGGGAATGGCGCAACCTATTATGTCCATCTGCGCACGACGGACACGCGCCTCCCCTGGCAGTATTACGAGGCCGCTTTCGAGGCGGGAGCGGACTGGAAACAGGTCGACATCCCCTTCTCCGCCTTTGGCCTGGAGAACCTCAACGCGGCCCTCGATCTGGGCAACCTGAAGCGCCTGGCCATCGTCGCCGCAAAGAAGGCCTTCGAAGCCGACATCGCCGTGGCCAGGATCGAGTTCTTCGCGGACTAACGCTACTTTTTGACCGACGGATCGGGCCTGAGCCCGACCTTCTTGTAGAGGTCCCGCCGCCCGTCCTTGTCCCCGTCCATGATCTTGCGGGCGTATTTCGCGACGGCCTCGGCCCGGGCCCGGGGCACGACCACGACGCCGTCGCCATCGGCCACGACGACATCGCCCGGGACGACCAGGACGCCGCCGCAGACGATGGGCCGGTTGACGGACTCGAGCTCGTTCCGGCCCGGCCGGATGCCGCGGCCGATCCGTCTCAGGTAAAGGGGGACCTTCTCGGTGATGATCTCATCGGTGTCCCGGGCTGTGCCGTTCGTGACGACGCCGGCGCAGCCGAGACTCTGCCACTCGAGGATGTTGTAGGAGCCGATCGAGCCCACGTCGGCCGACGGGGCGTCCTCGATGACCAGGGCCGTGCCCGGGCGGATGAGCGGGGCGAACGACTCCGGCGAGATCTTGTCGTACCAGTCGCCGGACCAGGCGTCGTAGGCCTCGAAGCTCAGGACGCCGGCTGTCGGCCGCTGCGTCGGCACGTAACGGGCCGTAACGGCGATGCCGGCGAAGCGGTGGGTGAAATTCGCGGTGTCGCGCCAGAGCGCGTGGATCTCCGGATCCATCGTGCCGGTGTCGACCAGGCCGGCCGCGTCCAGGCCGTCGACGACGTCGGCCACCCGCAGGCCCTTGAAGAGCTCGAGGACGGCCTTGTCCGCAGCCTCAGAGTAGACGGGCGTAACGATGAAATTACGCCCGGCCCTGAGCGCGGAGGTCTCCGGCGCCATCGCGGTCTGGGCCGAGGCCGGTGCAGACAGCAACAGAACGAGCGAGATCAGAATGACGATCATGGCCAACCCTCCTCTTCTCTTCTCCGGCGCCTCTCGGCGCCGGCCCCCGGGCCGTCCTAGATGAAGAGCTTGCCCAATCCGATCAAAAAGAGCAGCGCCCCGAGGCCGAGAACGTACTTGTACGGGACGGCCAGGCCCTCCTTATCGTGGACGACCCAGACGTCGCGCTCGTAGCTGGCCCCGGTCTCGCCCCGGTAGGTCTCCTTGACGTCCTCGACGATCCTCTGCATCGTGTCGAGCTTGGCCTTGTGCTTGTCGATGGCCGCGCGGATCTCCTTCTGCTCGTCGACGGTCAGGGTCCGTTCGAAGACCTTGTCCGCGGTCGAGAACCTGACCGCCCCGTCGATCTGGATGAAGAAGGCGACGAGCGGGATGCCGATGGCCAGGAGCATCAGGACCAGGCCCTGATCTCTGCCGGCCCCCCGGACGCGCCGCGGCTTGCCGGGCGCTAGCCGCGCATCCCATTCGTCTTGCCTGGCGTCTTTTCGTGTGGGCATGACATCCTCCCTATCAATTTTTGTCGGGGAGAGGGGGGCGCGGGCCCAAAATATCTTTTTTCCAGGGGGGAAGTCAACGCCCGGAGGCTATTTCCTGGCCCCGGCCCGGATGAGCATCTCGGCGATGGCCGACAGGCCGCCCGACTCGGCGATCGTCAGGGCCGTCTTCCGGTCGTCGGTCCGGGCGTTGACGTCGGCGCCCTTCTCGATCAGCAGGAGGACGAGGTCGCTCCGGCCCTTGGCGGCCGCCACCATGAGCGGCGTCACCTGACCATCCCTGTGGAGGTTCGCGTTCGCTCCGGCGGTGAGGAGCGTCCGGGCGATGTCGAATTCATCCCCCTCGAGAGCCTGAAGGAGGGCCGTCTGGCCGGTCGAGAAAACGTTCGCATCGACATCGGCTCCGGCGGCGATGAGCTCCCCGATGAGCCCGGCGTCGCCCTGGAAGATGGCCACGAGGAGGCAGGACCAGCCCTCATCGTCCTGGATGTTGACGTCCGCGCCACATTCCAGGAGCAGGCGCATGATCTCGCTGCGGCCCCAATCGACAGCCGTCATGACGGCGGTGCCGCCATCCTCGGCTTGCAGGTCCAATCCGGCCCCCGCCTCGATCAGGGCTTGGGCGGATTCGAGCGAACCGGATTCGCAGGCGAACATCAGAGGAGTCCTCCCGCCCGCGGCCCGGACGTCGATGTCCGCGCCCTTCTCGATGAGCCGGGCGACGACCTCCGGATAGCCGAGCGCCGCGGCCCAGAGGATGGGGGCGGGGCCTGCATCCACAGCCCCGGAGTGGGCGGGAGCCCCTTTCTCGAGGAGGAGCGCGGCGATCTCGGGCCGGCCGGCGACCAGGGCCAGGAGGAAGGGCGTGACCGGCGGATCGGCGCCGAAGATCTCGGCCAGGCCCCCGTCGCGAACGAGACGGTCGGCGAGGTCGCGGCGGTCGCCGAGGGCGGCGATCTCGATCGGTGTCCAATCGGTGGGCCCGGCGCCGGGGTCGGCCCCCGCGGCGATGGCTGCAAGCGCGGCCTCGGCGTCGCCGGCGAGCACGGCCCGGGCCAGCGCGCCCGCCGGGCCCGCGGCATCGTCGAACGGACCGGTGATCTCGAGGCTCATGACAACGGCGTCGAGAAGCGGCAGCCGCTCGTCCTCGTGGAGCTTGAGGATCCCGTCGATCTCGGTGATCCGGATGTAGATCTCGAAGTACCGGTGAGCCGTCTCGAGGTCGGGCGGAAAGAACAGGCCGTAGAGCCCGTTCTCCTTGAACCGGGGTTCTTCGGAGAACGTATCGAGCCCCGTATCCTCCTCTGTGGCGTCGACGAAGTCTTCGCGC
>JAPKZE010000478.1 GCA_026393955.1 Candidatus Aminicenantota bacterium | reverse complement strand
GACCTCGGCGCCGCTGCCGATGTCGACGACGAGGGCCCGTACGGAGTTGGTGCCGAAATCGAGGCCGAGGGCGTACTTGGGGCTTTGCATGGGCTTATTATACTCAGCGGCGGCGCGCGGGCAACTCGGGACAAGGGACTGTCCCCATCATTGTCCCTCTCCTGCCTCTTGAAATATAATACATCACATTGACCGAGTTTCCGATGGAGGTGCACCCATGAATTTCCGCCAGATCCCCCGCATCATCATCGCCCTGATGATCATCGTCACATTCTCGGCCGGACAGACAGGGCCGGCTGGGAGCCGCTTCAACGAAGATCTGCTCAAAGGCTTTTCCACCCGGGCCCTCGGGCCCTATCGGGCCGGTTCCTGGGTGACGAGCTTCGCCGTTCCGGCCGGACCGTCGCGCGAGCACCTCTACACGCTCTACGTCGGGACGCGCAACGGCGGCGTCTGGAAGACGGTCAACAGCGGCACGACCTTCGAGCCCGTCTTCGACGGCCAGCCCAAGCTCTCGATCGGCGACGTCGCCGTGGCCCCGTCCGACCCGAACATCGTCTGGGTCGGCACCGGCGAGGCCTACTGCGCCCGAAGCTCGAGCTCGGGCGACGGCATCTGGAAGTCCGTCGACGCGGGCAAGACCTGGACGAGCATGGGCCTCATGGACTCGCATCACATCGCCCGCATCATCATCCATCCCAAAGACACCGGCACGGTCTACGTCGCGGCCATGGGACACCTGTTCACACCCAACGCCGAGCGCGGCGTTTTCAAGACGACCGACGGCGGGAAGAGCTGGCAGAAGGTCCTCTATGTCAACGACAAGATAGGGGCCATCGAGCTGGCCATGGTCCAATCGACGCCGGATGTCCTCTACGCGGCGATGTACGACAAGGTCCGCCAGCCCTGGCAATACGAGCTCGGCGGCCCGGAGAGCGCGATCTACAAGACGACCGACGCGGGGAAGACCTGGGCCCGCCTCGGCGGTGGCCTACCGACGGGCCGTATCGGCCGCATCGGTCTCGACGTTTACCAGAAAAACCCCGATATTCTCTACGCCGTCGTCGAGAACGGCAACCGCCGGGCGCCGACGGCCCAGGAGGCCGAGATGGATAAGCGCCGCGGCGGAACGCCCCCGGCCCGCACCCTCGGCAACGAGGTCTTCCGCACCGACGACGGCGGCCGGACCTGGCGCAAGATCAACGCCGGCTACGAGGCGGCCCTCAATAAGGCCCCCTACTCGTTCAACCAGCTCCGCCTCGACCAGAACGATCCCGAGACCGTCTACATCACCGGGCAGTCCCTGGCCTCGACCAATGACGGCGGCAAGACCTGGAAGGGCCTCGACTGGAATACCGACGGGGTCATGCCCCGCGCCTTCGGCGACTGGCGGGTGATGTGGATCGACCCGCTCGACTCGAACCGCCTTATCTTCGGCTCGGACGGCGGCGTCAACATCTCCTACGACCGGGGCAAGACCAGCCATCACGCTTACAACCTGCCCCTGACCGAATGGTACGCCGTCGGCGTCGACATGGAGGACCCGTACAACATCTACGGCGGCCTCCAGGACCACGACTCGTGGAAGGGCCCGTCGAACGGCTGGGCCGGAGCTATCACCCTGACCGACTGGGTCACGGTCGGGGAGGGTGACGGCATGTACAACTGCGTCGATCCAAGCGACTCGCGCTGGGTCTACAACAACCGCGAGTTCGGGACGATGTGGCGCTACGACCAGAAAACGGGCGTCCAGACCGAGATCACGCCGCGGCGGCCGGCCGACAAGCCGCGCTTGCGCTTCAATTGGACGCCGCCCATCGCCCTGTCGCCCCACAATCCGGCCATCGTCTACGTCGGCGCCCAGGTCGTCTTCCGCTCCCTCGACCGGGGCGATCACTGGCAGGAGATCTCGCCCGATCTGACGACCAACGAGGACGCCAAGCAGCACGGCGAGGGCAATATCACCTACTGCACCATCACCACTCTGGCCGAGTCGCCGGTCGTGCCCGGCGTCATCTGGACGGGCTCCGACGACGGCAAGGTCCAGGTGACCAAGGACGGCGGGGCGACCTGGCTCGACCGGACGGCCAAGATCGCCGCGGCGGGCGGGCCGGCCAACTTCTGGGTGACGCGCGTCCATCCCTC
>JAPKZE010000306.1 GCA_026393955.1 Candidatus Aminicenantota bacterium | reverse complement strand
CGTCCCGACGCCCGAAGTCAGGCGCCGGACGTTGCGGCCCTCGAGGTCGGCGGTCCAGAGGTCGTCGGCGTAGACGAAGGCGACGCGCTCGGCCGAGACGGCCGGCTTGGTCAGGAACTTCGTATCGGTCGTGTCGACGGCGAGGAGGCAGGTCACGCCGGCAAAAGCGAAGAACGCCAGCCGGGCCAGAACTCTAACCAAAGGATATGGGGACTTTTTCACGACGACCTCCTGAAGACGTAAGGTCTTTTCACTATACGTCCGCGGCACCGGCTCGTCAACGATCAAAAGGGACAGTCCCCTGCGGGGACAGTCCCTCTGTCTGTTTGACCGCGGCCCGGCGATTCGCTAATGATGTCCGAAACGCCATGGCGACACGGACGCGCGACTTCTACGAGATCCAGGAGCGTCAGCGCCGCAAGAGCCTTCTCCTCTTCGCTGCCGTCCTCGGCTTCCACTTCGTCGCCCTCGGACTCGTCGGCTTGGCCTTCCTGGCCACGTTCGGCCTCGTCGCCGGGACGGGCCTCCTGGCTTCGCCGGGCTTCTGGCCGCGCTTCGTCCTCTTCGATCTGGTCGTCGCCGCCGTCGTCGCCTTGCTGCATTTCCAGGACGCCCGGACAAACGGCCCGCGCTTCATCCTCAAGCGCCTGCAGGCCGCGACGCCGGACGCCGCGGACCGCTATCACGTCATGTTCCTCAACACCCTCGACGAGATCCGCATCGCCGCCGGCCTGCCGCGGGTGAATGCCTATGTCCTGCCCTCGTTCGCCGTCAACTCGATCGCCGTGATCGAGGAAGACGGGACGCCGGCCGTGGCCGTCACCGAGGGCCTCCTGGCCGAAGGCACGCGCGACGAGCTCCAGGCCGTCGCCGCCCACGAACTGGCCCACATCGCCCGCGGGGACGCCTTCTACCTGACGCTCGTCTGTTCGCTGGCCAACCTGTTCGAGAAGTTCAAGGACGCCCTCGGGTCCGCGGCCGAAGACGACGGCGCGTGCGGCGACGCCCGCAGAGGCGGCGGCTTCCCGCCGGTCCTCTTCTACGCCGCAGTGGCCCTGTCGGCCCTGGTCATGCGGCTCCTGAGCATGCTCGTCAGCCGGGAGCGCGAGCTCCTGGCCGACGCCGCGGCCGTCGAGCTCTGCCGCGCCCCCGAGGCGCTGGCGCGCATCATCTACAAAGCCCATATCAAGAACTCGTTCGTGGGCGACTTCACCTTGAGCTATGCCCCCCTGTTCATCGTCCGCCCGGACGCCCGCGATACGCCGGACAATATCTGGGGCCGGATCTTCAGCTCCCATCCCCCGCTGATGAAGAGGATCGGCGCCTTGGCGGCCATGGTCCGGAAGAAGCCCGAAGCCGTCTTCGACGCGGTCTGGGACGAGGAGCGGGCCCGCGAGGCGGCCCGGGGGGTTCTGGTCTCCTTCGAGGAATCGCGGAAGGAGCAGCTGGCGCTCTTTCCCGGTCCGGAGGAAGTAGCGCCCCAGGCGGCCGCCGGCGACGAAGCCCGCATCTGGATGCTCGGCGCGGCCGGCGACAAGGCCTGGGAAGGGCCCTTCACGATAGCCGAGCTGCTCTGCCGGCCGCGCTTCTCGGCCATCATGCGGGTCAGGAACACGCAGGAGGGCGTGGAGGCCCGGGCCCGCGAGTTCCCCCAGGTCCGGCTGGCCCTCCACAACCTCGCCCGCAAGAAGCCCCTCGCGCCGGGGCGGCAGAACCTCTGCCCGCGCTGCCGCATCCCGCTGGCGGAGGTGTTCTACGAAGGGGTCGGCGTCCGCGTCTGCGGCCGCTGCCGGGGACGGCTGGTCGACGCGGGCTCGGTCGACCGGATCGTCGCCCGCCGCGAGCTGGCCTTCTCGGATCCGCTGCGCGAGAAGGCCCGGCGATTCCGCGAGACGGCCGTCCGCAATCCGCTCAAGCGGCAGAAGATCGAATCGGCCCTGGCCGCGGATGTCCCCTGCCCGGCCTGCGGCTACCGCATGGCCGCCCGGCCGTACAACTACCAGTATTTCGTGCCGGTCGACAAATGCCTGTCGTGCTCAAAGATCTGGTTCGACGCGGACGAGCTCGAGATCCTGCAGGTCCTGATCGAGGACCGGACGTCGAAATAGCCCGCCGGCCTCAGTCGAAGATCTTTTCCAGCTCCTGGTAGCGGCCGTGGAGCTTCTGGACCGCCTGCTCGACGGCCGCGCCGTCGGCCTTCGGCTCCAGCCCGGCCAGGACCGCGGCGGCCTTGGCCAGCTCGTCCGCGGCCTTGGCGAACGCCGCGGACTTGTCCTGGAGACGCGTCGGCAGCGTGGCCTTGGTCACGGCCTCGGCCTTGGTCCGGAGGTCGGGCGCGGCGGCCCGGATGGCGGCCCAATCCTTGGCCGGCAGGTGGGTGTGGTACACGACATAAAGGACCTTATGGAATTCGTCCATCTCCTTGAGCACGGGCCGGAGGATGCGGACGAGCATCTCGTATTTCGCGTGCAGGACCTCGGCGGCGTCCAGCATGGCCTTGTCGTCGGAGCCCTTGGCGGCGGCGTTGTAGGCTTCGACGGATTTGCGGAACTCGGCCAGGCCGGCATCGTACTTGGCCTGCTTTTCGCGCAGGATGCCGGGCAGCTTGGCCGCGAAGACCTTTTCGGCCAGCTCGTTGACCTGCGGCACCAGGCTCTTGAGCATGGCGATGTCCTTCTCGGGATAGGCCGTGTGCCAGATGGGATAAATGACCTCGTGGAAGGCCGAGAGCTCGGGGACGGTGCTCTCGGTCTCCTGGGACAGGGCCGGAACGGCGGCCGCGGCGAAGAGGACGAGCCCGATCGCCAGATATCTGTTCAGCTTCATCGGAGCCTCCTGATGACAAGAGATAGAGAACGATTATAGCGGAACGGCGTCAGATTTTGAACTCTCCGGTGTCGATCCAGTCCATTTTCAGGACGGACCAGAAGTCCTCGGCCAGCCCGCGCTGGACGTAGGCGTAGGGCAGCCAGCCGTAGCCCTTCTCGCCCCAGCCCTTGCCCCAGGAGTTGCGGATGAGCAGGGCGCCGCGCGACGGCTCTCCGCCCGACGCGTTGGCGATGGCCATGGCGTCGTCGTAGCCCATGGCCACGACGGCGTGGCCGCCCTCGATCCGCTCCCGGCCGAACGGGACCGGGATGCGGCCGGTCGTCCCGGCCTGGTCGACCGAGCTGTAGACGGTGAAGCCGAACATGGCCGGGTGGCCGGCGGCGAGGTAGGTCCTGAGCTTTTCAATGACCGCCGCGCGGGTGACGCCGGCCGCGTCGTGGCGGAAATAGAGGAGCGTCTTGTAGTTCTGGGCGAACGCGTAGCAGAACGCGGGCGGCTCCTTGTCGAAGGCCTCCTCGGCGTCGGTGTAGGGCCAGTACGGTTCGGGCGGGACCCCGAACAGGACCATCGCCCCCATCGTGGACCTGAGGTAGGCCCCCGAATCGCCGCGGGCCTTCATGAGATTCCGGGTCGCC
>JAPKZE010000093.1 GCA_026393955.1 Candidatus Aminicenantota bacterium | reverse complement strand
TATTATGGACCTGCCGGCGGGGAAGGGCCGGGTCATCGCGTTCAACTTCAACCCGATCCACCGCGACCTCAACCGGTCGGATCACAGGTTCCTGTGGAACGCCCTCCTCAACTGGAGCTATTTGATTAAATAATGGGGTCGGACCACAGCAATTCATTTTAAATCTATGACATAAGGCCAATATCTGGCCTTGAAACCGCTTAAAACCGTACTTTTTGAGGGCAAAAACGAAGAACTTGGGCCCGAACAAAGAGGACCAAACATTGCGTTTTTGGGTATCAAAACAGCTAGATAGGCCCGATAAGGCGCCCATTTTGAGGCTTATTATATTGATAATATTCGTGTTGCTGTGGTCCGACCCCATTCGGAACCCGAAGCTTTCGAGGACTGTCCCCGGAGGGGGATTGTCCCTCTAAAGGCCGGGTTACGCAACGGCGGGCCCCGGAGAGCGGTTTTGACGGAATCGCCCGCGTCGCCCGCATCGTTCGGCGTCGACAGGAGGTTCATGTGAGCAAGGCACCCGCTGGCCGTATTCTCTGCAGCCTTATCGTGTTGTCGGCAGTCGCCTTTTCTGCGGCTTCCCGATCGCAAGTCTCGCCCCCGGCAGTACCTCGATCTCCCGTGGGCGTCGCTCCCGCGGCCGGTGCCGATCAGGCCGCCGTGGCCGAGACCCGCACGTACCTGAAGCGGCTCGAGAAGCTCGGATTCGCCGGGGTCGTTCTCGTGGCCAGGGGAGAGGTGCCGCTTATCGCCGAGGGTTACGGCCTGGCCGACCGGGAACTCGGCGTGCGCTGGTCGCCGGCCGTCGCGTCCAATCTCGGGTCGATCACCAAGCAATTCACCGGCGCCGCCATCTTGGCCCTCGAAGAAGAGAAGAAGCTGAGCGTTACGGATCCCATTACCCGCTACTTCGATGGCGTCCCCGCGGACAAGGCCGCCATCACGCTCCACCAGCTGCTGACCCATTCCTCGGGCCTTGCCGATCCCCAGGACATCGGCGACTACGACCCCGTCCCGCTCCCCGAATTCGTGCGCCGGGTCTTCGCCGAGCCGCTCCTCTTCCAGCCGGGCCGGGGCTACGAATACGGCAACGCCAACTTCAGCCTTCTCGGGGCCGTCATCGAGAAGCTCTCCGGCGTGAGCTACGAGCGCTTCCTGCGGGAGCGGTTCTTCCTGCCCGCCGGAATGTATGAAACCGGCTATCAGCTGCCGCTTTGGGGAGACGGCCGGACGGCCCAGGGCTATATCGACGGGAAGCGCTGGGGAACGGTCATCGAGCGCTCGATGGCCGCGGACGGTCCGCACTGGGCGCTGCGGGCCAACGGCGGGATCCAGTCGACCGTTTACGATATGCTGCGCTGGGTCCGCGCTCTCCTCGCCGGCCGCGTGCTCGCGCCCGAGTCCATGAAAAAGCTGTGGGCCCCCCACGTCAGCGAGGGCGGCGATACGTTCTACGGCTATGGCTGGTCCATCACCAAGGCCCCGGACGGCACGAAGATCGTCACTCACAACGGCGGCAACGGCATCTTCTACGCCGACCTGGCGATCGTCCCGGACGCGGACCTCGTGATCGTCCTCATGACCAACGTCATCGCCGAGAACCGGTCGGCGAATTCGCTGCTGGAGCAGATCGGAATGCGCTTCCTGGCCGGACGGCCCCTGCCCGCGATCCCCGAGGTCGTGGATATGAGCGCGGCCGCGCTCGCTCCCTTCGCCGGGACCTACACCCTTCCGGCCGGTGCCGGCGCCTATCGCGTGACCTCAGACGGTAAGGCCCTTTTCATCGAGGCGGACGGCCGGAAGGCTTTCGCGCTCCTCAATTCCGTCGGCGAGGCCGAGCCCGGCCGACTCGACAAGCTGACGGCGCTCACCGGCAGGATCGTCGCGGGCAATCTGAAAGGCGATTTCAAGCTCCTCGCCAAGGCCTATGGCAGGGAAGTCACCGTCGACAGACTGAAATCGAATTGGGCCGAAGGGATGGCCGCGATGGCGGCCGAGCAGGGCCGCCTCCTGCGCACCGAGGTCCTTGGCTCGGCCAGAACCGCGGAGCGCGACGAAACGGTCGTCCGGTTCCATTGCGAGAAGGGGGCCGTCGACTGGACCTACGTTTGGGACATCCAAAAGGAGGGCCGTCTCCGGGGCCGGTCGGTGCGGGGCCTGGCCGTGCGGCTGCGGCTCTACCCGTCCGGGGAGCGCGAGTTCTTTACCTGGGACGGAGGGATCCGACCGACCAAGATCGTGCATATCGAGGCCACTGCCGACGGGAAGCTCGCGCTCAAGCTCGGCGAAGCGAAGGACCTCGCCATGAAATGATCCTAATGGGGTCGGACCACAGCAATTCATTTTAAATCTATGACATAAGGCCATTTTCTGGCCTTGAAACAGCCTTAAATCGAACTTTTTAAGGGCAAAAACGAAGAACTTGGGCCCGAACAAAGAAGAGCAAACATTGCGTTTTTGGGCCTAGAAACAGCCAAATAAGCCATGTTCCGAGCCATT
>JAPKZE010000389.1 GCA_026393955.1 Candidatus Aminicenantota bacterium | reverse complement strand
AGCCTGCTCCGACCTGATCTACGACGAGAAGAACAAGGAGAGCCCTAAGTTCATCATGGAGACGCTGCCCCGGGCCTTCTTCGAAGCGCTCAAGGCCCTGACGGCCGAGAGCGCCCGGACGGCGGTCGGAGAGTATCTGACCGACGGCGAGATCGCGTGTATGATGTCCCGCCGCGACCTGATCGTCGCCTGGATGGACAAGCGCATCGCCGAGCAGGGCGAGGCCAGAGTCCTCTACTGAGCGGCCGCTCCTCCCGCCGGCGGGACGGCTTTACACCCGCGGCCGAATACACTATAATTTGAGTCGGAAATTCAAATCCCATGACCCTCCTCAACGCCCCCCACGCAACGCCGCTGCGGATCGTCGATCTTGCCGGAGGCGAGAACATCCGGCGCCGGCTGATGGCCCTCGGTTTCCACAAGCACGACGTCGTGGAGCTCGACGGTCAGGCCATCCTGCGCGGGCCGCTCCTCGTCCGCAACTGCACGTCGGACACGACCGTCGCCCTGGGCCGCGGCGTCGCGCAGAAGGTCCTCGTCGAGCCCGTCCATGAGCCGTCCTGAGGTCCCGACCGTCATCTTCATCGGCCAGCCGAACAGCGGCAAGAGTACGCTGTTCAACTCCATCGCCGGGCCCAAGGCCGAGACGTCGAATTTTCCCGGCACATCCATCAAGCACACTCACAGCCGGGTCAATATCGAAGGCCGGCTCGTCGATGTCGTCGATCTCCCCGGGACCTACTCTCTCTGCACGACGGACCCGGCCGAGCAGATCGTCCTGACGCATCTGTTCTCCGAAAAGCCCGACCTCGTCGTCAACGTGATCGACGCCTCGACTCTCAGCCGCGGCCTCGAGCTGACGCTGGAGCTGGTCGAGCTCGGCTATCCGATGGTCATCGCCCTCAACATGATGGACGTGGCCGAACGGAGGGGCGTCCAGATCGAAACGGACAAGATCGAGCGTCTCATCGGAGCTCCGGTCACCCCGACCATTGCCGCCCACGGTCGCGGCGTCAAGGAGCTGCTGGACAGGGCTTTCGACGTTCTCGAGAAGGGCCAGTCCCTCAAGCCGATCCGCTTCTCGGACGACGTGGAAGGCGAGGTCTCCGGCGTCGAGCGCCTCCTGCCGCCCGGGTTCCCGGTCGTTTCCAACCCCCGGTTCACCGCCGTCAAGCTGATCGAAACGGCCGGCCACGTCTGCGGTGATTTCCTCGGCGAAGTGGAGCCAGGTTTGCGGGAGACCGTCGACCGGGCCAAGAAGGCCATCGAGAAGGACCGCGGGGCGCCCGCCTATGAGGTCATTTCGGCGGAACGGCACCACCTGGCCATGAAGCTCTCCGAAGAGGCCAGCCGCCTCCTTCACGGCCGCCGGATGACCTGGGACAAGAAGGTCGACGCCGTGCTCATGCATCCCGTCTTCGGCTACATCATCCTGGCCGCTGTCTTTCTGGCCTTCTTCGTCATTATCTTCAAGGTCGGCAGCCCACTCGAATCCCTTCTTCTCGGGCCGTTCAACAAGCTCAGGGCCGTGCTGGCAGCCAGGCTCGGCGGCGGGCTCCTCTTCTATCTCGCCGAAGGGCTCATCCAGGGCGTCGGTGGGGGCGTGGCCATCGTCCTGCCGTATTTCCTGCCGCTCCTGTTCCTGATGTCGGCGCTCGAGGATCTCGGCTATCTGGCCCGGGCGGGATTCCTCCTCGACGCCTTCATGCACCGGATCGGGCTCCACGGCAAGTCGGTCTCGCCCTTCATCCTGGGCTTCGGCTGCAACGTCCCGGCCATCGTTTCGACCCGGATCCTCGAGTCCCAGCGCGACCGCGTCTTGACCTCGCTCCTCATCCCCTTCATCCCGTGCTCGGCCCGGACGACCATCGTCCTGGCTCTGGTGGCCTTCTACCTGGGCCCGTTCTGGGCCATGGGCTTCTATGCGGCCAACCTGCTCGTCGTGGCCCTCGTCGGTTGGGTCATCAGCCGGTTCATGAAGGAACCGTCGCCGGGGCTGATCCTGGAGATCCCCTCGCTCAAGGCGCCCCGCCTGAGCTCCATCCTCCGCAAGACCTGGCTCCAGGTCTATTCGTTCGTCAAGTTCGCCTGGCCGCTGCTCATCGGCGGCAGCCTCGTCCTGAGCCTGTTGAGCTACTTCCGGGCCGACCGCTGGATCAACGACCTCCTGGCCCCGCTCGTCGTCAAGGGCCTCGGCCTTCCCCATGAGCTGGGCGTGACCCTGGTCTTCGGCTTCCTGCGCAAGGAGCTGTCGCTCATCATGATGCTCCAGGCGCTCGGCGTCGATTACCACAGCCTGATGACGGTCATCAGCCGCGAGCAGATCATCGTCTTCACCGTTTTGATCAGCTTCTTCATTCCGTGCCTGTCCTCGTTCGTCATCCTGTGGTAGGAGATCGGGAAGTTGTGGGCGTTCGTGTCGGCGGGTCTCTGCATCGCGGTCGCCCTGGCCCTGAGCTGGCTGGTCCGGCTCGTCCTT
>JAPKZE010000175.1 GCA_026393955.1 Candidatus Aminicenantota bacterium | reverse complement strand
AGGCGATGAAGATCGCTATCGTGGCCCAGCGGGCGGCGAGCAGCACCGGCCGCGGCGGCGTCGCCAAACCCAGCGACTTGACGGCGACGAGCACGGCGACGACGGCGATCCCGATGAGACCGGGCAGGCCGAAGGGATAGGGCCGGGCTCCGGCCGCGCGTTTCTTCGGCGGCGGGACGTCCATGCGTTCGGCCCCGAATTCTCAGAGAATCCGCCGGGCAAGTCAATTGAAATCAGGCCGCGTCTGTGGTACAAAAGGGGTTCGGGGCCAAGGTTAAAATGGACAAGCGGGTCTGGGCGATCGGCGGCGGCAAGGGCGGCACGGGCAAGAGCTTCGTCGCCGCGAGCCTCGGCCTCCACCTCGCTTCCCTCGACCGCGATGTCGTCATGGTCGACGCCGATCTGGGCGCCCCCAACCTCCACACCCTGCTGGGGCTCAAGGCCGGCCATCCGGATCTCGGCGACTTCCTGACCGGCCGCATCCCCAGCCTCGAAGCCACGGCCGTCGCCACCCCCTACCGGGGCCTGCGCCTCGTCCGGGGTTCGGAGAACATCCTGTTCATCGCCAATCTGGCCCACTACCGCAAGCTGCGGCTCCTCCGCCAGGTCCGGCAGGTCCAGACCCAGAACGTCATCCTCGACCTGGGGACGGGCAGCTCGTTCAACACCCTGGATTTCTTCCTCAGCGCCAATCCCGGCGTCGTCGTGGCCACGCCGGAGCCGACGGCCATCGAGAACACCTACCTGTTCCTGAAGTCGTGCATCATGCGGGTCCTCAAGCTCTATATGGACCACTACAAGATCCGGGACCTTCACCAGAAGATGCTCGACCAGATCGAGAAGAACTCCCAGTCGCTCTACGGCTTCTTCAGATCGCTCATGGAGACCGACCGGGCCTACGGGACCATCCTCTACCGGGCCCTGCGCGGTTTCCGGCCCTGCCTGGTCATGAACAAGACGCGCGACGAGCGCGACGTGCTGCTCGGCCGGTCCGTGGCCGACGTCGCCCGCAAGTACCTGCTCATCGACATGAAGTACCTCGGCGCCATCCCCTACGACGAGGACGTCCAGTCCTCGCTGCGCGGTCTCCGCCCCTACTACCCCGAGCACAAGGATGCGGCCGCGGCCAGGGCCATCCGCCAGATGTCCGAAGAGCTGGCCTATTCGATCGAATTCACCCTGCGGACGCCGCCGGAGATCCGCCTGCCCGACACCTGATGCTGAAGAAGATCGAGGACTGGAATTACTACGAGCTCCTGTCGGTGGAGCGGACGGCCTCGCCCGACGAGATCTGGGAAGGCTACCAGGCCGCCCTGGCCACCTACCAGGACGGGTCCCTGGCCCTCTACGGTCTCGTCTCCGAGGCCGAGCGGGAGCTCGTCCTCGGGCGCGTCCAGGAAGCCTTCCAGACGCTGCGGGATCAGGACCTGCGGCGGGAGTACGACCTGACCCTTCTTCGGCACGCCCCCTATTTTCCGCCGAAGGCCGCGTTCCGGAAATCGGTCGGACGGCTGGAGATCGAAGAGGCGCCGCCCCGGCCGACGCTCCGGGCCAGGATCAAGCGGCTCTTCGTCAGAAATCCTTGACGATGTCGTCGTCCGTCTCGAAGACGCCGTCCGGCCCGGCGGAACGGAGCCGGAAGCCGTCATCCGAAAGCCGTTCGTAGCGGATCTTCCGCCCCCATGCGTCGGGCAGGGACCCCGCCGTCGGATGGAACCTGCGCAGGGCGTCGAGCGACTCGGGCAGGCCTTGGCCTTCGCCGGCGTAGGACAGGACCTCGCGGGACAGGCTCTCCAGGTTGACCGCCGTCAGCTTGATCTTCGACTCGAGGTACTTGTCGACCTCGATCTCAAGGCCGCCCTTGTGGTCGGCGACCTTCATGAAGAAGAGGACGTAGACGGCGACGAGGGCCAGGATCACGCCGATAAGGAGACCTCGGACCTTCATTCATCCCTCCTCGGGGGGCCGCAGCGGCGCCGCGGCCCCGGCGGCATGGGCGGCGATGCGGTCGGCGATCCGGGCCACCACCGTGTCCGGGACCCCGTCCGCATGGGCCGACCGCAGCCGCATATCGCAGATCTCGTTGACATAGTCGACGACGAGGAGCCGCCCGGCGGCGTCCTTGGCCACCTCCGTCGAAAAGAAGCGGAGCCGGGAGACCCGGGCGATCGTCCGGACGATCCCGTAGACGGCGGCCAATCCCTCGGCCGCAGCTTCGTCGGAACCCAGTTCGGCATAGATGTGGGTCCGGTCGTCCCACCAGGTGAGGTGGACCTCGCCGAGCACGTAGAACCCCCGGAACCAATACCTCCGCCCGTTCCGGACCAGGGGAACGACCTTCTCCTGGAGGAGGTACTTGTCCGCCGGATAGGTCTTTCGCGCCGCCAGGACGTCGTCGAGCCCGGCGGCGTCGGCGATGACACCCAGGCTTCCGCCGGTCGTGTTGGCGGGCTTGATGACGAACGGCGCGCCGAGCGGCGCCAGCCCGGCGGCCGCGAGGGGGATCGCCGGCTGAACGGCGAACGCGGGCAGGATCAGCGTGTACGGCGTGCGGACGCCGGCGGAGAGGAGCTCCAGGTGCATGGTCGCCTTGTCCGAAGCCCAACGGAGCTGGTCGAGGCCGTCGACGACGTCCCGCCCGCGCTCCCGGGCCAGGGCCTGCAGGGCCACGAACTCCGGCGACGCGCCGGCGCCCCGGTCGAGAAGCACGCCGAAATCGAGGCCGCCCGCGCGGAATTCCCCGAGGGCCCGCGCGGCCTCGGCCGGCGGGATGAGGAGGGTCGACAGTCCGCGGGCCCGCGCCGCCTCTTCGACGAGGCGGACGAAATCCGCGTCATATTCCCAGTCGTGGGTGACGGCCAGGTCGTATCGGGACACCGGCCTCAGATCTTCTTGAACAGGTAGGCCGCGCCGAGGTTGGCACCCGACCCGTCCTCGCTGATCGCCCCGACGAGGATATAGCTCCCCTCGACCGCTGTGGAGAAGCCGAACCAATCCTCGTTCTGGGCGTCGCTCGCCCTGAAGCGCTGGACTTCGCCCCAGTTGTCCGTGCCGCCCTCGTCCTTGGAGTAGAGATAGACCTGGCCCCTTTCCGTGCCGCCCCCGGGGGCCCAGCGCGCACCGTGAACGACGTTCGTGCCGTTCACGGCCACGCTGAAGCCGAAGATATCGCC
>JAPKZE010000214.1 GCA_026393955.1 Candidatus Aminicenantota bacterium | reverse complement strand
GCCGAACGGCAGGACGTAGAGAACGACGAGCTTCAGGACGGACATCCGAACGGGCGATAGCGTCATCGTGCGGAGCGCCTGGGTCTTGGGCTGGATGGCGATGAGGTCGGCCTCCTCGGTCAGCCAATTGATGATGTTGAGAAAAAAGTTGCCGTTGCCGTCCATCCCGAGATATCCGTTCTTGGCGAAGTCGGAATCACCGACCACCACCAACCGGGCCTCAATCTCCTTGGGTTCAGGCTTGGGCGCGGGCGGTGTCTCGGCGGGTTGGCCCGCGGGCACGGCCGGCGGGGCGGCCGGGAATTTGTAGGTGCCGGCCACGGCCACGTTGATCGGCCCCGGAAGGTCTTTGCCCGATACGTAAGCGATGTCGGCGAGAGTCATCTTCTCCTTGAGAAGGAAGCCGACCTTGGCGTACGCGTTCTCGCTGGTCTTGGCCAGGGCCGTCAGGGAGGCCCCCTCGGGCTTCGTCTCGGCGACGTCGACGGAGCGGGCCAGCGGGGTAAAGATGGGATAAGGGAACTTGGCGGTAATCGGATGGGAGGCGTCGTAATCGCCGATGATGGGAATGAAATAATCTCCGCCCAGGAGCCGGGCGACCCTGTCGACGATAATGTCGTTCTCGAGCTTCATGCCGAAGTCGGAGAGGAAAATGGGCAGGAGTGTCGGCGTCTCCGGATCGACCAGGAACACGGCCCGGCCACCCGTCTTGATATAGCCCCGGATCGTCTCATATTCGTTGGGCAGGAGGTCTTTTTGGGGACCGCCGATGACCAGCACGGCACAATCGGAGGGAAAGCGGTCGGCCAAGGCCAGGGTGAACTTCTTGACCTCGTAGCCGAGCTTTTCGAGATCGCCCTTGACCGTCGAGTAGCCTCTTTCACCCGACTCCTCAAGGCCCCCCTCGCCGTGACCCTCGAGGAAATAGATGACCTTCTTTTGCGTCCGGGTGGCCTTGATGAGCGCGTTGGTCAGGTCCTCCTCGGAGGTCGTCGTGATCGGGACTTCCTTGCCGCCGACCTCCAGGACCGTCGTGCCGTCCTGGGTGATGCCGTAGCGCTTGACCAAGCCGGGGTTCTTATCCGGCTCGATGAACTCATACTTGAGCCGGGCCGAGCGGTAGGCGTAGAGCTTGAGCAGGTTCTCCATGGCCCCCCGGCCGTAGTTGCCCGCGTTGAAGAAGGCTTTAAGTGAGACGTCGGTCTTAAGGCCCTTGAGGACCTGCAGGGTCTGGTCCGAGAGGCTGTGCGTCTTGCCCGCGGTCAGGTCGATCATGACCGAGTGCCGGGCCAGGAAGTAGTTGACCAGGACGAGAATGGCCAGGACGAGGACGACGACGAGGATCATATTGCCGGAGTAGATGAAGGACCGCCGCCGGAAGCCCTGCTTCAGAGCGGGGAGGTGGAGCAGCATGTAGGCCGCCAGGGCCAGGAGCCCCGCAGCGCCGAGGCCAAGGATGAGGGCATTGCGGTAGGGCCAGACCGTCGCGGCCGCGAGGGCGGCGAGGATGAGGACGACGGCGACGATGTTGAGATACTTTTTCAGGGTGTCCATGACTCACCTCCACCGCCGGGACAGGATCACGGAATGCGTCAGGAAGAGCCAGAGAAAGCAGAAGCTGACGAAGTAGACGAGGTCCTTCGATTCGAGGACGCCCCGGACCGGCCCGTCGAAGTGCTGGAGGAAGGAGAGGTAGTCCAGGAGTCCCTTGCGGACCCCGGTGGCCGAGGCGGCCGCCCAGCTCAGGATGTAAAGCAATAGGTTGAGGCCCATAGGAACGATGACCGCGACGACCTGGCTCTCCGTCAGCGCCGAAAAAAAGAGGCCCACGGCCATGAAGGCCGCCCCCACGAGGAAGAGCCCGAGGTAGCCGGAGAGGATCGGCGCGAGCTCCGGGTTGCCGTAGATGAAGGTGAAGACGACCGAGACGGCCGACAGGGCCAGCATGAGCGCCAGCATGATCAGCGAGGCCAGGTACTTACCGCCGACGATCTGGGCGACCGAGAGCGGCGAGGTGAAGAGCAGCTCATCGGTGCCCAGCTTCTTTTCTTCGGCGAACAGCCGCATGGTCAGGGCCGGCAGCAGAAGCAGGAAGAAGATGGTGATGTTCTGGAACGTCGGCGCCAGGACCATCTGGTTGACATTGATCTGCTGGGCGGAATAGGGGTTCTGGGCGGCCTGGAGAGTGTAGTCGGCGAACCAGCGCACGGCGCTGGTGAAAAAGAAACCCCAGATGAGCAGGAAGATACAGAAGACGACGTAGCCCACGGGGGAGCGGAAATAGAGCCCGAGCTCTTTCTTGGTGATGGCCCAGATGTTCTTCATTGTTCGAGTCCTCCCGATACGATCTTCATGTAGAGGTCCTCGATGCCGGCCACTGGCCTCATCTCCTGGAGTCCGAGACCTTTGTCCAAGGCCAGACGGGCGACGTCGTCTCGGAGGTCGCGGCCGCGGCCCCACTCGATCCGCAGCTCTCCGCCTTCGACGCCGACCTTCTCGACGCCGGGCAGGCCGCGGAAGAGGGCCGTCTCGTCGCTTCCGGACCGGCGCAGCCGGACCAAGACGCCGTCCGTCTTCCCGACGGATGCGGCCAGAGATTCTAGCGAGCCCGAGGCCATGAGCCGGCCCTGATTGATGATGACGACCCCGTCGCAAACCTGGGTGACCTCGGGCAGGATATGGGTCGACAGGAGGATCGTGTGCTCGCCGCGCAGGCCGCGGATGAGCTCGCGGATATCGCGGATCTGGGCCGGGTCGAGGCCGATGGTCGGCTCGTCGAGCACCAGCACCTTCGGGTCGTGGATCATGGCCTGGGCGATGCCCACGCGCTGTTTGAAGCCGCGGGAAATGTTCTTGATGAGACGTCCGCGGACGTCTTGGAGCCCGGCGGATTCGACGACTCTGGCGACGGCCGCTTTGCGCTTCGCCTTGGGGACCTGTTTGATCTCGGCGACGAAGGCCAAGTACGACGAGACGGTCATGTCCTGGTAGAGAGGAACGTTCTCGGGGAGATAGCCGATCGACCGCTTGACGTCATCGGGCTTCTCGAAAACGTCGAACCCGGCCACCGTCGCCTGGCCGGACGTGGCCGGCAGGTACCCGGTCAGGATGCGCATCGTCGTCGTCTTGCCGGCCGCGTTCGGGCCGAGCAGGCCCCAGATGCGGCCCGCCTCGACCTTGAACGTCAGGTCGCGGACGGCGACGCACTCCCCGTATCTCTTGGTGAGATTTCGGACTTCGATCATGTTCACCTCCGCTCCAAGGTTCTCAAACCGCCGAGATGCCCATAAGCCCCAGGGCGCCGTGGAGCTGCTCCTTGACGGTCCTCAGGACGAGCAGCCGGAAGGTCCGGATCTCCGTGTTCTCTTCGGCGAGGACGGGATATTTATGATAGTAGCCGTTGAATTTCTGGCAGAGGAGGAAGGCGTGCTTGGCCAGGTGGGCGAATTCGAGGCCCGCGACCGAGCGGAGGACTTCCTCATCGAGCGAGGCGGCCGTCAGGAGGACGTCCCAGGCGTCGGCCTGTTCGGCCTCGGCCAGGGCGGCCGGGAAGCGAAACCCGCCGTCCGCCGGAGGGACGATGTCGGCCTCGGCCAGGCCGTGCCGCTCCTTGAGCTTCCGGAAGATGCTGGCCAGCCGGACCGCCGTGTACTGGAGGTAGGGGCCGGTCTCGCCCTCGAAGCTGAGGGCCTCTTCGAAATCGAAGACGATGACCGAGTTCCGGGCGTAACGGAGCATGAAGTAGCGCAGGGCCCCGGTGGCGATGTCCCGGGCGATCTTGCGCTTCTCGTCCCCGGGGAGGTCGGGGTTCCTCTTCTCGATCTCGGCCAGGGCCTTGGCCTCCAGCCGGTCGAGGAGGTCGTCGGCCTTGACGCCGAGCCCTTTGCGGCCCGAAACCTCGAGATAGGCTCGTTCCTTCTCCTCGGCCGAGGCGGCATAGCCGAGCTCGCCCAGGCTCTTCGGCGACAGGGCGACCATCTCGTAGGAGAAATGGACCGACTTGGCCGCCTGGGTGTCGTATTTCAGGGACCGGAGGCCCTGGACGACGACCTTCTGGAGAT
Organism: Candidatus Aminicenantota bacterium; assembly: GCA_026393955.1. Classification (GTDB taxonomy): domain Bacteria; phylum Acidobacteriota; class Aminicenantia; order Aminicenantales; family Saccharicenantaceae; genus RBG-16-66-30. The sequence continues at coordinate 1,936 of JAPKZE010000214.1, read as the reverse complement.
AGGATTGGCGCGTGTCGATGACGTTGTAGACCTTGGTCGCCCGGCCGAAGCCGGGGCTCGCGGCGGACGGCTCCGCGGTCGAGATCCAGAGCGTCCGGCCCTTGTCCTCGGCGAACGGCTCGTAGTGGAAGTCGAGGCCGAGCAGGCCGAATTTCCAGAGCTGGTAGGCGATGTCCTTGCCGACGTAGGTCACCGTGCCGTCGGAGCGGACGATGACCTTCTCCCGCTCCTCGTCCTCCTCCAGGCGCATGACCCAGCAGCCCTTGTTCTCGCCGTCCGCGGCCAGATAGATGGCCTGCCGCTCCTTGAGCAGATCGAAGGCCTTCTCCCAGAACTTCAGATGGAGGATGGTGCTTTCGCAGGGCAGAACGTCGTAGGAGATGCCCAGCCGGGCCATGGTCGCCAGGTGGGCCCGGACGATGCGGCGCGAAACGTACCGGGACAGGCCGTACTCCGGGTCCCGGGCGTGCTCGATATTCTTCATGATGGCCGATTTCCGGGCCTGGGCTTCCGGATGGGCCGCGAGGTAGGCGGAAGCCCGGGCGTAGAGGTCCCAGCAGTAGTAATCGAACTTGCCCGGCAGCCGCTCGAGGTCCTCGACCGTCAGGCCTTCGAGCTCCATGAGGCCGAAGACGACATCGACGACCTGGACGCCCGTGTCGTCGATGTAGTTCTGGACCTCGACGCGCTCGCCCTTGTAGCGGAGGCATCGGGCCAGGGTGTCGCCGAGACAGGCGTTGCGGAGATGGCCGATGTGGGCCGCCTTGTTCGGATTGATGTTGGTGTGCTCGATGACGATCTTGCCCTCGTCGGGGCCGAGATCCGTCCGTCCGGCCAGGCGTACGGCCTCGGTCAGGACCGCGGTCCGGTCCAGCCAGAGGTTGAGAAAGCCGCCGCCGGCCACCTCGGCCTTGACGACGCCCTCGACCGACGCCAGCAGGGGAGCGGCCTCCAGGGCGATGGCCCGCGGCGCCTTCCTAAGCGTCTTGGCCAGCGTGAACGGGAAGGTCAGGGCCAGATCGCCCATCTTCGGATCGGGCGTCGGGGCCATGTCGAGCTCCCCGAGATCGGGATAGACGGCCCTCAGCCGCTCCGCGATCGCGTCTTTGAGGCGGGATTTGAAGGCGATCATTTTCGGCGACATATTATAACAGAACCGCACGCCCGAGCAAGACTTGCGGGAGGTGCCGAGTTGTGATAATTAAGACCTTCGTTCCGAGAAAGGAAGAACTATGAAGAAGACGCCCTTCAACGAGCTCCACAAGAAGCTCGGCGGCAAGATGATCGAGTTCTGCGGCTGGGAGATGCCGGTCGAGTATGCGGGCATCATCCCCGAGCACATGGCCGTCCGGACCAAGGCCGGTCTCTTCGACGTCAGCCACATGGGCGAGGTCCTGGTCACAGGGAAAGAGGCCCTGGCCTACGTGCAGTGGCTGACCCCGAACGATGCCGCCAAGCTCGCCCCGGGCCAGGTCCAGTACACCGCCCTGATGACGCCCGAGTCGACCTTTGTCGACGATATGCTCGTCTACTGCATCGGGCCCGAGGAGTACTTCCTGGTCGTCAACGCGGCCAACGACGACAAGGATTTCGCCTGGATCGCCGGCCACACCCCGGGTTTCGCGGTCAAGGTCGAGCACCAGAGCGACGCCTACTCGCAGCTGGCTCTCCAGGGCCCATTGGCCGAGACGATCCTCCAGCCTCTCACGGATATCGACCTGGCCGGCATGAAGTCGTTCCATTGGGCCAAAGGCAAGGTCACCGGCAAAGACTGCCTGGTTTCGCGGACGGGCTACACGGGCGAGGACGGCTTCGAGAACTACACGATGGACCCGGACCCGGGCATCCTCTGGGCGACCCTGATCGAGACGGGCCGGCCCCTCGGCCTCCAGCCGATCGGCCTGGGCGCCCGGGACACCCTGCGCCTCGAATCGAA
>JAPKZE010000012.1 GCA_026393955.1 Candidatus Aminicenantota bacterium | reverse complement strand
CTCGTTTTCTACATCGACGTCGTGGCCATCCCGGCCGGGCTCATTCTGGGGCTCTGGTTCCTCCTCCAAATCCTGAACGTCGGCATGGGCGGAGGGGTGGCCTGGTTCGCCCATATCGGGGGGTTCCTGGCCGGCCTCGTCTTCATCGCCCTGGCCCTCGGCCGGGAGATCCGGCGGCCATCTTGGCGTAGAAGTTGACAATTCCCCCGTTTTTTAGTATTTTAGGTCGTCTTTCTATCTCTCGATTAAGGATAGAAGCGCATGAGGACGTTTATTCCAAAAAAGGATGACATCGAGCAGAAGTGGTGGCTCGTCGACGCCGAGGGCCGCATCCTCGGCCGGATGGCCACCGAGATCGCCGACCTGATCCGCGGCAAGAAGAAGCCCCAATTCACCAGCCACCTGGACACCGGGGACTTCGTCGTCGTCATCAACGCCGAGAAGATCAAGGTCACCGGGCGCAAGCTCGAACAGAAGAAGTACTACCACCACTCCGGCTATCCCGGGGGCATCAAGGAGATCAGCCTCGAGGACCTCCTGGCCAAGAATCCGGAAGAGGTCATCAAGAAGGCCGTCTGGGGCATGGTCCCTAAGGGAAAGCTCGGCCGGGCCCTGTACAAGAAGCTCAAGGTCTACCGCGGGCCCACCCACCCCCACGAAGCCCAGAACCCCCAGGAATACAAGTTTTAGGAGGCCCCTTTGAGTCTGATCCAGTACTACGGAACGGGGAAGAGGAAATCGGCCATTGCCCGCGTCTTCCTGCGTTCGGGCAAGGGCGATATCACGCTGTACGTCAACCAGAGGCCGCGGCCGTACGCTGAATATTTCCGGCTCGACGCCTATAAGACCATCATCCGCCAGCCGCTCCAGCTGACCGAGACCGAGGACAAGTTCGACATGTTCCTCCGGATCAGCGGCGGCGGCGCCAAGGCCCAGGCCGAGGCCGTCCGGCTCGGCATCTCCCGGGCCCTCGTCGAGTTCAACCGCGAGCTCAAGCCCGTGCTCAAGGCGGCCAGCCTGCTGACGCGCGACGCACGGGTCAAAGAGCGGAAAAAATACGGATTGCTGGGCGCCCGCAAGGCTCCTCAGTACCACAAGCGCTAAAGAGGAGGCTCATTTTGGTTTCCGTTACGATGAAAGAACTGTTGGAAGCGGGCGTCCACTTCGGGCACCAGACCAAGCGCTGGAACCCGAAGATGAAGGAATACATCTTCGGCCAGAGGAACGGTATCTACATCGTCGACCTCCAGAAGACGATCAAGAACTTCAAGGAAGCCCTGAACTACCTCCGCGGCGTGGCCGAGGAGGGCAAGATGATCCTCTTCGTCGGCACCAAGAAGCAGGCCCAGGACATCGTCCGCGACTACGCCACGAAGTGCGAGTCGGCCTACGTCAACCAGCGCTGGCTCGGCGGCCTCTTGACCAACTTCGGCGTCGTCCGGACGAGCGTCGACAAGCTCAAGGAGCTCGAGGAGATGAAAGAGGACGGCCGCTGGGACCTCCTCTCGAAGAAGGTGCAGTCCAAGCAGGAGAAGGTCTACCGCAAGCTCCAGAAGAACCTGGGCGGGCTGAAGACCATGGCCGGGCTGCCCGGAGCCATCTTCATCATCGACTCGTCGAAGGAGACCATCGCCATCGCCGAGGCCCGCAAGATGCACATCCCCATCGTGGCCGTCGTCGACACGAACGGCGACCCCGAGGACATCAACTATCCCATCCCCGGCAATGACGACGCCGTGCGGGCCATCGAGCTCTTCGCTTCGAAGGCCGCCGAGTCGATCATCGAGGGCAAGAAGAACCGGATCAGCAAGGAGCTCCTTGCGGAGAAGACGGCCGAAGAGGCCGAGGCCGCCCCGGCCGGGATGCCTGAGGGCGAGACTCCCGAAGAGCGTTAAGCCGACGGAAAGAGGACATCATGGAAGTCACCGCGGATAAGGTCAAAGAGCTGCGCGAGCGGACCGGCATCGGCATGATGGAGTGCAAGGCCGCCCTGGGCGAGTGCGACTGCGACATGGACAAGGCCGTCGAGATCCTGCGCAAGAAGGGCTACGCCCGGGCCGAAGCCAAGTCGAGCCGGGCCGCCAAGGAAGGCCTCGTCGGCTCCTATATCCACATGAACGGCCGCATCGGCGTCCTCATCGAGGTCAACTGCGAGTCCGATTTCGTCGCCCGCAACTGCGAGTTCCAGGAGCTCGTCAAGGAGCTGGGCATGCAGATCGCCGCGGCCAAGCCGCGCTGGATCTCCTCGGCCGACGTCCCCGCCGACATCGTCGCCAAGGAGAAGGAGATCATCCAGGCCCAGCTCGGCGACATGAAGAAGCCGCCGGAGATCATGGAAAAGATCGTCCAGGGCAAGCTGGGCAAGTTCTTCGAAGAGGTCTGCCTCCTCGACCAGCCCTACATCCGCGAGGACAAGATCAAGGTCAAGGACCTCATCACCCGGCTCATCGCCAAGATCGGCGAGAACATCAAGATCGGGCGCTTCGTCCGCTTCGAGATCGGCCAGGATTGAACTCCGGGACGGAACGGGTATAGAATACCCGCCGGAGCTCAAACCCATGCCCACAACGACGTCCCAGCCGGCCTACAAGCGCATCCTGCTCAAGATCTCGGGGGAGTCCTTCCTCGGCGACGCCACCCGGGGGATCGATTTCGAACGGGCCATCGCCGTCGCCGGTGAGATCAAGGAGGTCCACGATCTCGGCGTCAACGTCGCCGTCATGATCGGCGGCGGCAACCTCTTCCGCGGCCGCCGGGGCACCCGGATCGGCATCGACCAGGGCTCGGCCGACCAGATGGGCATGCTGGCCACGGTCATCAACGGCATCGCCCTCCAGGCGGCCCTGGACAAGGTCGGGGCCGACAGCCGTCACGTCTCGGCCATCGAGATCAAGTCCGTGGCTGAGCCGTTCATCCGCCGGCGGGTCATCCGGCACATGGAGAAGGGCCGCATCATCATCTTCTCGGCCGGCATCGGCAGCCCCTACTTCACCACCGACACGGCCGCGGCCCAGCGGGCCCTCGAGATCGGCTGCGACATCATCTTCAAGGCGACCAAGGTCGACGGCGTCTACACCTCCGACCCCGTCACCGACAAGACGGCCAGGAAGTTCAAGTCCATCCGTTACATCGACGTCCTCAAGAAGGGCCTCAAGGTCATGGACGCCACGGCCATTTCGCTCTGCAGCGACAACGCCATGCCCATCCTCGTCTTCGCCCTGGGCAAGGGCGGCAACCTCAAGCGGGCCGTCCTGGGCGAGGCCATCGGCACCCGCGTCTATTAGAATGAGACGGGGTCAAACCTATACCTTTTTAATCCTTCTTCCCCTTATACGGAAAAATTTAAAAGGTATAGGTTTGACCCCGTCTGTTTGGTTT
>JAPKZE010000166.1 GCA_026393955.1 Candidatus Aminicenantota bacterium | reverse complement strand
CCGCGCCGGGTCGCGGTCACCGGGACCAGGGGCAAATCGGGTGTCACCCGCCTCATCGCGGCCGGCCTCCGGGCCTCGGGGAGCCGGGTCCTGGCCAAGACGACCGGCTCGAGGCCCGTCGTGATCCTCCCGGACGGCTCGGAGCGCGAGATCGTCCGGTCCGGGCCGGCCTCCGCCCGCGAGCAGGTCCGCCTTGTCGCCCTGGCCGCGGCCATGGGCGCCGATACCCTGGTGGCCGAGATGATGAGCATCGGCGCCGAGGGTTTGGCCGCGGAATCCCGGCACATCCTGAGGCCGGGGACGCTGGCCGTGACCAATGTCCGGCTGGATCATCTGGACGACATGGGCCGGGACAAGGACGCGATCGCCCGGACCCTGGCCGCGGCAATCCCGGAAGGTGGGGATATCTTCATCCCCGCCGAAGAGATCCGGCCGGCTTTCGAGGCCGAGGCCGCGCGGCGGGGAGCGCGGCTGCATGCGGTCGTCGCGGACGCCAGGAACGGCGAGGCCGGAGCCGGGTTCGGATCAGCCCTGCCGCTCGGCGAGTTCCCGTCGAATCGGCGGCTGGCCCTGGCGGTCCTGGCGTCCCTGGGGGTCGAAGGTCCGGCCGTCGACCGGCATCTGTCCGGCGCGGCGCCCGACCCCGGCAGCCTCCGCGTTTTTCGCGGCGCGTTCGGCCGTCCGCCCCGGGAGGCCCTGTGCGTCAATCTCTTCGCCGCCAACGAGCCGGAATCCTCGGCCGCCGCGCTTCTCCGGGTCCGCGCGGCCGTTCCGTTCGAAGGGCGCCCGCTCATCGGCCTGCTCAGCCTCCGTGAGGACCGCGGCGACCGGACGCTCCAGTGGATCGAAGCGGCCGGCCAAGGCTTCTTCCGCGAGTTCGCGGCCGTCGTCCTCATCGGCCCTCCGGCCGGCGCGGCGCTGCGGCGGATCCGCCGGAGGTCCGGTCCCGAAGGCCCGGCCTTTTCCGCGCCCGGCGGGAGGGACCTTCGGACGCCCGGGGCGCTCATGGACCAGGTCGTTTCCCTGGCCCCCGGCGCGCCCATCGTCGTCGGGTTCGGCAACTTCGTCGGGGCCGGGGACGAGCTCGTCGGATACTGGTACAAGGTGGGGGTCGCGCATGCCGGTTGAAACGCTTCTCATCGGGCTCGTTCTGGCCCTCCTCTGGGCCGAGATCACGGACGTCTCTCCCGGCGGCCTCATCGTCCCGGGCTACTTCGCCCTTTATCTCGGCCAACCGCTTCGCGTGGCGGTCACGCTGTCCGTCGCGCTGGCGACCTTGGCGGTCTACAGGATCCTCGTCCCCCGGCTCATCCTGTTCGGCCGCCGGCGCTTCGTGCTGCTGGTCCTCGTCGGCGCGGTCCTTTCCCAGGCCTGGGTCCTCATCCTGCCGCGGGCCTTCGCCGCCCCGGCCGGGCTTCACGTTATCGGCCTGATCATTCCCGGCATCCTGGCCTCGAGCCTGGCCCGCCAGAAGGTCCTGCCGACCCTGGCCTCGCTCCTCGCGGTCTCGACCCTGACCTTCGCTGCGGCCGGACTGGCGGCGCTCCTGTGAGCGGACGGAGGGGAAGGCCGCGCTTCATCGCGATCTACGCGGCCGCGGTCTTAAGCGTGGCCTACCTTGGCCTGCTGAACGTCCTGCCGTCCGCGACGCCGGCGCCGGAGGTCCGGACGGCGATGACCGCGGCAGCGGCGCTCATGGCCCGGTCCGAGGCCGCGCTGAAGGCCTGCCGCGAGGCCCGGGGCATCCCGATCGATGCGGCGGTCGACCCCAACGGGACCGGGCTC
>JAPKZE010000115.1 GCA_026393955.1 Candidatus Aminicenantota bacterium | reverse complement strand
GCAGTGGCACGTTTAAATCTGTCCCCATCAAAAGCCTTCAACATTTCAATTCCGCCAGGGAATACATCGCCCGCGAGATCGTGCCGCCGGAGATATTCCGGGGCTTGAATCCGTTCTGCAAAAGGATGCGCGTCGCGTAGTAGGCGCGCTGGGCGGAACGGCAGATGACGTGGATTTCGCGGTCCCGGGGCAACTCGCCCAGGCGGGAGCGGAGTTGCGGCAGCGGAATGTTGACGGCGCCCGGCACGCTCTCCACGACTAGCTCGGCCGGCTGGCGCACGTCGAGGAAGAAGGCGCCGCTGGTGTCGTCCCAGTGCGCGAGAGGCATGTCACCCGCCAGCACGTCGGCCGCGACCATGCCCGCGAAGTTGACGGCGTCCTTGGCGCTCCCGAACGGGGGGGCGTAGCAGAGCTCGGCTTCTTCCAGGTCGTATACCGTCGCGCCCATCTGGATGGCCATGGCCAGGGCGTCGATCCGCTTCTCGACGCCGTCCTGGCCCAGGGCCTGGGCCCCGAGGAGGCGCCCGTCGGATTTCCGGAAGATGACCTTCAACACGATCGTTTTAGCCCCCGGATAATACCCCGCGTGGGAATTCGGGAAGAGATAGATCTTCTCGTAATCCTTCTGGCCCAGCCGGGCGAGCTGCTTTTCGTTGGCGCCGGTCGTGGCCACGGTGGCCCCGAAGACCCCGATGACCGAGGTCCCCTGGGTGCCGCGGAAACGGGAATCGCGCCCGGCGATCACGTCGGCCGCGATCCGGCCCTGCCGGTTGGCCGGCCCGGCGAGAGGGACCAGGGACCATTCGCCGGTGACGAAATCCTTGACCTCGACCACGTCGCCGACGGCGAAGATGTCCGGGTCGCTCGTATGCATCTGGTCGTCGACGCGGATCCCCCCGCGCTGGCCGATCTCGAGCCCGGCCGCTTTGGCCAGCCCGGTCTCCGGGCGCACGCCGATGGCCAAGATCACGACGTCGGCCGGATAGGCCCGGCCGGATTTCGTGAGGACCTCGAGCGAGCCGCCGGCGGCCTGCTTGAAGCCGGCCACCGCGTCGTTGAGCGCGAGGCGGACCCCGTGCTGTTCCAGGTGGCGCTCGACGAGGACGGCGCATTCCGGGTCGAGCGGGACCATGACATGGTCGAGCATCTCGACCAGCGTCACTTCGAGCCCGCAATGGACCAGGCTCTCCGCCATCTCGAGGCCGATGTACCCGCCGCCCACCACCACCGCCCGCTTGACCTGGTCCAGCGACTGGAACCCCGAGGCCGCGTGCTCCCCCGTCGAATCACTCGAGCCCCGCTCGATCCACTCCCGGATCTCCCTCGCATCCGGCACGGTCCTGACCGAAAAGATCCCCGGAAGATCGATCCCGGGCAGGGGCGGACGGATCGGGGCCGCTCCGGGCGAGAGCACGAGCTTGTCGTACTTCTCGGTGGTGACCTCGCCGGTCGCGTGGTTCTTGAGTTGCACGGTCTTCGTCTTGGGCGAGATGGCGACCGCCTCGCAGCGCGTCCGGCAATCGACCGCGAACTGCGTGCGGAACGTCTCCTCCGTGGCCACGAGGAGGCTCGACTCCTTTTCGATGACGCCGCTGACATGGTAGGGCAGCCCGCAGTTCGCGTACGAGACGTACGGCCCGCGTTCCACCATGAGGATCTCCGCTTTCTCGTCCAACCTGCGCAGGCGCGCCGCGCACGACGCGCCGCCGGCCACTCCGCCGACGATGATGACTTTCATGGTTTTTCCTCCGTTCTCGCTTCAATCTCTGCCTTAAGGAGAGGCCGGTCAATGGGACCTTGGTCCAAGCGTATCATCGACGTCTTCCTTATCTTTCCTGGCATCTGGCCTTTTCGATGGTCTCGATGCCCGTCGAGCCCGAGATGGTATCGAATTTGATCTCGGGCCGCTTGAGCGCCAGCTCCAAAGCCAGGAGCAGGTTGTGGTATTCGCTCGAGCGAATATGACGGGCCAGATCTTCCTCGGTGCTCCAGAGTTGCTCGAGTAAAAGCCCGGTCTTGTCCTGCAGGTCCGCGTAGATGTTGCAGCTGAGACAGCCGGGATCGACCCTGCTCAATTCGATCACCGGTTTGAGGATCGCCAATACCTCGCCACTCTTGTTGAGCGGGATCGTCATCTTTATAGTTGCTTGGATCAAGTATTTCTCCATGTCGACATCGACGGCTGTTTCCAGCGTCAGCTAAAGGAGAGTGCCGAATACATGCCAAAGACAAGCCGGAGGGTGCCTATGTCGTCAAGCTGGTGTAATCAAAGGGATTCGGATGAAGAAGAGGCAGGATAGGCGAAACGAAACGGGCGAGCTGGCGTGTCGATATATCGACAACTGTCGCTACTTCGACAGTGCCTTGCCGGATCGCTTGATGCCTAATTTCTTCATTTTCGACAGGAGCGTCGTTCTTTTCAGGCCAAGAACCTCGGCCGCGCCGCCCGGCCCGGAGATGCGCCAGCGGGTCTTCTCCAGCACAGCCGTCATATGCACTCGCTCCATATCGTTGAGGTTGCCGGCGGCATATGCTTCCGCGGACGCGCGTTTGGGCACGGAAATGTCCAGGGTCTTCCCCCTGCTCAGGATCATGGCGTGCTCGATGAGATTCCTCAACTCCCGGACGTTGCCCGGCCAGGAGTAGGATTGCAGGTCCTGCATTGCCTTCTTCGGGATGCTCTCGACGTCTTTCCCCATCTTCTTCTGAAATTCCTTGACCACCGCCCAGACAAGGAGAGGGATATCTTCAAGACGCTCGCGGAGCGGCGGGATCACGATGGGAAACACGTTCAGCCGGTAGAAGAGGTCCCGACGGAATTTGCCGTCCGCCACGTCCTGCTCGATGTCCCGGTTGGTGGCGGCGATGATGCGGACGTCGACGTGCTGGGACTTTGTCGAACCCAGTCGCTCGAAGCTGCCTTCCTCGAGGAACCGGAGCAATTTGCTCTGAAGCTCGAGGGGCAGCTCGCCGATCTCGTCGAGAAAGAGGGTCGATCCGTCGGCCAGCTCGAAGCGGCCGGCCATTCGCGTCAGGGCGCCCGTGTAAGCTCCCTTCTCCCTGCCGAAAAGCTCGCTCTCGATCAGCGTCGGCGGCAGCGAGGCGCAGTTGACCGTCACCAGCGGCCGGTTTTTTCGGGCGCTCAGGCCGTGGATGGCCCGGGCCAGCAGCTCTTTTCCCGTTCCAGTCTCCCCCAGGAGAAGGACCGTTGAATCCGTCCGGGCCACCTGCTCCGCCTGGCTGAGGACCTTCTTGATGGCTGCGCTTTGCCCGATGATGTCCTTGTACTCGATCAGCTGCTTGATCTCCTCATGCAGATAGATGTTTTCTTGTTCGAGCCGCTGCTTGAACCCCTCGATCTCATGAAGGTGTGCTCTAAGCTGTTCCTCCATCTGCTTGCGGGCGAGCGCGTTGGCAAACACCTGGGCCACAAGCTTGATGCCCATCAGGGCCGTCTCCGACCAGCCTCTCTCATCGCGCGTGACTCCGAAGGCCAACATGCCGAAGACGGGCCCTTCGCCGACCGATAACGGAACGACCACCGTGGACCTGGTGTTAAAGGCGCGAAAGCTCTCCAGGTCGCGGCCGGCTTCAGGCGGGAGATCGGTCAATTTCGAGAGGATGACCGTCTCCCCGTCCAGGACCTTCTGCGATACCCATGGGAAGAAATCGTTAGCGTACATCCGCTCAGGGAGTTCGGGGCGTCCCGACGGAAAATACCCATATGTCAGCAGCAGCCGTGACCCCGGCTCTCCCCCACAGATCTGCCAGAGCGTGGAGCGGCCAAGATCGAAGAGCTCGCAGATGCGGCGCTGCGCGTCTTCGATGCCGCTGCCTATCTTGTCGACGGGCAGGTTGACAAAGAGCCCAGAGATTTCCGACAACAGCGTCTCGAACCTCAGCCGCCCCTCCAATTTCGACCTGTCCTCCTTGCGCCCCAGGGCACCGACAAAGATATCGCCCAGCAGGCGCAGCCGGGGGATATATTCTTCCGGCCAGGTCTGATGCCGGCGCATGTGCTGTATCAAGATCACGCTCGAGATCCGGCCGCCGTAGGACAGGGGGATGGTCAGGGTGGATTTGATCCCCATGGCCGCAAAAGATTGCCTGTCCCTCGGGGCCTCTTCAGGAATATCCTCCAACCGGCTGAGGTTGAGATGCTTCCCCTGCATCAATACCTCGTAACTCTTGGGAAACAG
>JAPKZE010000098.1 GCA_026393955.1 Candidatus Aminicenantota bacterium | reverse complement strand
GCGTCACTCTCTACGGCTACGGCGTCTGTGACATCGGAACGACCGAGGCGAGCATGCGCAAGGTCTTCGACTTCGCCCGCAAGATGGGCATTCGCGTTCTCGTCTGTGAGCCGGCCGACGACGACTTCACCCTGCTCGAGAAGCTGGTCAAGGAATACAACGTCAAGATCGCCCTCCACAACCACCCCGCGCCGGCCAAGTACAACCTGCCCGAGACCGTCTTCAGCCACGTTGACGGCAAGGACCCGCGCATCGGCTCCTGCGCCGACAGCGGCCACTGGATGCGGGGCCTGAACGATCCCCGCGAGGCCTTCAAGCTCCTCGCGGGCCGCATCCTCGACGTCCACCTCAAGGACCGCAGCGACTTCGGCACGGCCAAGGGCGTCGACGATGTCGCTTGGGGCTCCGGCAAGGGCCGCATCCGGGACCTCCTGGCCGAGCTGACCCTCCAGGACTATGACGGCTACCTGACCATGGAGTACGAGAACGAGTCCGAGGTCGGCGATCCCATGCCCGCCTTCCGCAAGAGTATCGCCTACGTCAAGAGCGTCACCTATTACGACGGCTGGACCCAGATCCTGCGGCGCGGCAACGGCGGCTACGAAAAATACGGCTGGAACCACTACGGTCCCGGCTATTTCGAGTGCGACCCCCGGACGGGCGTCCTCAAGGGCCAGGGCGGCATGGGCCTGCTCTGGTACGGGAAGAGGGTCAAGGATTTCGTCCTCGAGGCCGAGTTCAAATGCTCGACGCCGACGACGAACTCGGGCATCTTCCTCCGCGTGCCCGAGGTCCCCGTGAGCGACGACTACATCTATCACGCGATCGAGATCCAGATCGACGACACCTCGACCGGCATCCATCACACCGGGGCCGCCTACGACATCGAGGCGCCGAAGGTCACGGCCTCCCGGCCGGCGGGGGACTGGAACCACATCCGGATCGAGTTCAAGGGGATGCACCTCAAGATCGTTCTCAACGGCCGGACGGTCCTCGATTGGGAAGCTCACCCCGGCGGCAAGGTCAAGGACCTCGCGCCGGAGGGCTTCCTCGGGCTCCAGAACCACGACAGCCAGTCGCCGCCCTTTTTCCGGAACGTCTATCTCAAGGAGCTCTGATCGGCCGCCGGGAGCCGGGAAAGCCTTGAGAAACAAGGAGAGATGCTCATGACACCGACCAAGAATCCGCGCAACAGGCTGTTCCTCATGATGGTCATGGAGTTCTTCATCTGGGGCGCCTGGCTTCCCCTGATCTTCAGCTACCTGCCCAGCCTCGGGTTCACGCCGATCCAGCAGGCCTGGGTCCTGAACGCCTTTCCCCTCTCGGCCATCGTCGGCATGTTCTTCAGCAACCAGTTCGCGGACCGCCATTTCGCCGCCGAGAAGTTCCTCGGCTTCAGTCATCTCATCGGCGGCCTGGCCGTCCTGGGCCTGGGCTTCACCCGGGCCTTCTGGCCGTTCTTCATCCTGATGCTCGTGCATTGCCTGTTCTACGTCCCGACCATCTCCATCGCCAACTCCATCGCGTTCGCCCATATGAAGGACGCCCGGAAGGAATTCGGCTTCGTCCGCATGGGCGGCACTCTGGGCTGGATCCTGGCGGCCTGGCCGTTCACGTTCATCTTCGTGGACTGGGCCAGGGTCAAGGCCGCGGCGCCCCACGGCCTGGTGGCGTGGCTCGGCACGGCCCTCGGCTCGGGGCTCACCGGCCAGGCGCTGAAACAGGCGACCCGCTGGACGTACATCGTGGCGGGCGCCGTCTCGCTCGCCCTGGCCGCCTACAGCCTGCTTCTCCCCCACACGCCCGCGAAGAAACGGGCCGCGGGGACTTCGTCCACGGAACGATTCGCCTGGCTCGAAGCGTTCCGGCTGCTCAAGCTCCCCTTCGTCCTGATCCTGTGGCTCATCGCGTTCATCGACGCGTTCGTCCACAACCTGTATTTCAACTGGACCGGCTCGTTCCTCGGCGCCAGCGCTGCGGCCGGGGGCGTGGGTATTCCCGGCAACTGGATCATGCCCGTCATGAGCCTGGGCCAGGTCTCCGAGATCCTGACGATGCTCGTCCTGGGGATGGTGCTGAAGAAACTGGGCTGGCGGTTCACGATGCTCATCGGCATCCTGGGCCACGCCGCCCGGTTCGCGGTCTACGCCTTCTTCCCCGCCCATCCCTGGATGATCGTGACCATCCAGGTCCTGCACGGGATCTGCTACGCGTTCTTCTTCGCCACGGTCTACATCTTCGTGGACACCTATTTCCCGAAGGACGTCCGTTCGAGCGCCCAGGGGTTGTTCAACGTGATGATCCTCGGCCTGGGCGTGCTGGCCGCCAACACGCTGGGCCCGTGGCTGATCCAATCCGTCTTCACCGCCGGGGGCGTGACGGATTTCCGGTCGCTGTTCCTGCTGCCGTGCCTGACGGCGCTCGGCGCTGCCATCCTGCTGGCCGTGGCCTTCCGGCCGCCGGCGAAGGCCTAAGAATTTAGTTCAGATATTTCGCAGAAATCCCCCTTCGTGTAGCTCCGGGGGATTTCTGCCCTTCGCTCGCGTTGCGAGCTTCGGTCGGTGCTAGAAGCCCGGGCTGATGGTGAACTGCAAGTGCCAGCCCCGGACCGGCCGGTCGATGGGGTAGACATAGTGCAGCCCCATGATGAAGTACCCGAAAAGGTTCGTCCGGACCCCGAACCCGACGCTGCTTAGCGGCTTTCGCTCCCCCCCGTTGAACCAGGGCCGGACGAGCTCGGGCACCGCGATGACGTCATTGGGATCCGGAGTGCTCGGATCGTCGGCGTAGCCGCCCCACCAGTAGCTCGGGTTATCGGCGTAGGCCAGGCCGACGTCATAGAACGCGTACATCTCGAGGGGCCAGGACCCGTAGAAGCCCTTTCCCACCCCGAGGACGCCAAGCAGCGGGAAGCGCAGCTCGACGTTGGCCAAGAACATCTTGCTGCCGTAGAGCCGGAAGAAATCGAAGGCCTGTTCCGGGTTGGCCTGATAGAAGCCCAGCTCCTGGTTGCTGATCGATTAGTAACCGCGGAGCATGTCCCAATAGCCGATGTAGAGCGGATAGAACCGGTTGTCCTCCGCGTTCTTCCCGTAGCGCCCCATATGCATGGCCCGGAAGGCCAGGGTGAAAGGCTTGACGGGCATGAAGTAGCGCCGGTAATCCGCAATGAGCGTCGACAGGGTCACTTCGCCCAGGCTCTGCTGGAGCGAGAGGCCGAAGTTC
>JAPKZE010000026.1 GCA_026393955.1 Candidatus Aminicenantota bacterium | reverse complement strand
GAACGACTACGCGGCCCTCATCGAGTCCTGGACGCTCGGCCTGGAGAGCCGCGGGGGGGCCTGGTCCGTGGCCCGGCTCGACGTCACGGGGACCATGACCCGGATGTACAAGGTCCGCGTCCCCGCCGACCGGGCCGTGCGGGCCCGCCGGGTCGAGGTCCGTCACGCCGACGTCCACTTCACCTTCACCGACGCGGCCGTCTTCTACGACAATCTCCCCAACGTTGAGACGGCCCTCGTCATCGTCGGCCGGGGGCGGGTCGCGTTCACGCCCGGCGACGCCAACGAGAAGCACCAGCTCAAGCTCCTCTACAAGAAGGACCGCATCGAGGACGAGGTCGAATCCCTGTTCATCCGCTGCGCGCCCGGGGTGTTCGGCGCCAACATCGTGATCGAGGCCGACGGTACGGGGGCCGCCGTCTCGGCCGTCGAGCGGAACAAGGCCGCGGCCGTCTTCGCCCGTAATTACCCGCGCTCGTATACGATCGAGAGCTCCATCGACGGGAGCCTCCTGTCCTTCCTGCCCCAGGGCGACGAGGCGGTCTTCGAATTCAAGGCCCGCCGGTTCGGGGAGATGGTCTATATCTACTATCCATTTTCCGGCGAGGAGGTCAGCCTCTACGATCACGGCAAGGACCGCACGATCTGCCTCTACAGCCCGGCTGTCGAGGCCGGGCCTGCGGGCTTGCCCCAGAAGAAGATGTTCCTCTCGTTCGCCGAGAAATTCGACGTCAGCCACTACACCCTCGACCTCAGCCTGGTCCCCGCCTCGTCCACCCTCTCGGCCAAGGCCCTGATCGAGGTCATCCCCAAGGTCGACCTCCTGGACAGCCTCAAGTTCCGATTCAATCCCGACCTCGAGATCCTCAAGATCGCGGACGAGGCCGGGCGGGAGCTGTTCTACACGGTGGACAAGGTCCGCCGGATCCTCTATGTCTATTTCGTCTCGCCGCCGGAGGCGCAGACGCCGACGTCGATCGAGATCTA
Source organism: Candidatus Aminicenantota bacterium (assembly GCA_026393955.1). Classification (GTDB taxonomy): domain Bacteria; phylum Acidobacteriota; class Aminicenantia; order Aminicenantales; family Saccharicenantaceae; genus RBG-16-66-30. The sequence goes on along the minus strand of JAPKZE010000026.1, from coordinate 6,116 downwards.
CTACCGCGGCCGCCTGGCGCCGGCGACGCCGACGACCGACGTCATCGGACAGGCCGGGAGCGGCGACAAGATCCGCTTCCGGCCCCGCTACGAGACCGCCTTCTATTCCCACGCCGGGAACTGGTACCCCGGCCCGGCCGAGGAGGACTACTTCCCGGCCCGCCTGACGGTCATGGTTCCGCCGGAGTACCGCTGCGTCGCCAACGGCGAGCTGGTGGCCCAGGGCCGGCGCGAGGACATGGAGGACGTCGCCGCCCTCGAAAAGGCCGGCAACGCCGTCTACACGTTCGTCTCCCGCGCCCCGGTGAAGTACCTGTCGTTCATCGTCGGAAAGTTCCTCCCCAAGAAGGAGCGGCCCGGGCCGGTGCCCATCTCGACCCACGTCGCGTCGGAGATCCTCGATTCGCGGCCGGCCCTGGTCGACCAGGCGGCCGACATCCTCGACTTCTACGGCCGGGCCTTCGGCCCCTACCCGTACGAAAAGCTGGGCATCGTGCTGCGGCTCTGGCCCGTTCTCGGCGGCCACAGCCCGGCCTCGTTCATCGTCCTCAACGAGGTCCCCTGGATCGGCGATTCCGGCTTCCCGATGACGCTCGACACGCCCGTCGACCTGTCCGCCTGGGATGAGTATTTCCTGGCCCACGAGATCGCCCACCAGTGGTGGGGCCAGGGTGTGTCGTTCGATTCTTACAAGGACCAGTGGCTGAGCGAGGGCCTGGCCCAGTTCGCCGCGGCCTCTTACCTGCGGCAACGCTACGGCGAGGGGGCCTTCTCGTCCATCCTGAGGAAATTCGCCCGCTGGACCGAAAAGAAATCCTTCCGCGGGCCGATCCTCATGGGCTCGCGCCTGAGCTATTTCGATTTCACGGCCTACCAGGCCATCGTCTATGACAAGGCCGCGCTCGTCCTGTTCATGCTGCAGGACCTCCTCGGCCCGGAGGCGTTCGCGGCCGGGCTCAAGGCCTTCTTCGAGAGCCACAAGTACGCGGCCGCCCGGACGGCCCAGTTCTTCGCCGCCATGGAGGCCGCCTCGGGCCGGGACCTCGGGGAATTCGTGCGGGGCTGGTTCACCTCCTGGGAGCTGCCCGACGTCCGGACGACCTGGACCGAGACCGAAGTCCCCGAGGGCGTCCGCATCGACGTCCGGGTCACCCAGGTCAAGGGCCGGTTCGTCTTTCCCCTCTGGGTCGAATGGACCCGCGGGCGCGACCGCGGGCGGACCCTCATCGTCGTCGACGAAGCGGCGGAGGCCGCGTCGTTCACCCTGCCCGCGAAGCCGGACCGGATCCGGATCAATCCGGACAAGGCCGTGCCGGGCAAGTTCGACTAGCCTGTCCTAGCCTATTCGCGAGTCGAGGCGGCCACAGATGCGAGGCGTCAAAGGGTGAAGCTGTACTCGGAGTACTGCGAGCCCTTTGCAACGAAGCAGATGCGGCCGGATCGGCTTGCCCGAAGGGTAAGAACGCCGGTCTTGTGTTTGTGGCCTCGGAGGAATAATCCGGCGTTCTTACGAATGGGCTAGGAGGGGAAGCCTGACGTATCGATCCCCAGCCGCTTGATCATCTCGTTCAGCGTCGTCGGCTTGACCCCCAGCAGCTTGGCGGCCTTGTTCTGGACGCCTTTGGTCTTCTTGAGCGCGGCCAGGATGACCTTCTTCTGGAAGGCTTGGGTCCGGTCGCGCAGGTCGAGCGATTCCTCCCCGGCCAGGACGGATTCGTCGTCGACGCCCTCCCGCCGCAGCAGGAACGGCGGCAGGGAGGTCCGGGTGATGAGCTTGGAGCGGGACAGGACGACGGCCCGCTCGACGAGGTTCTCGAGCTCGCGGACGTTGCCGGGCCAGGTGTGGGCGTCCAAGATCTCGAGGACGTCCTCGCTCAAGCCCTCGATCTCCTTGCGGTTCTCGCGGGCGTAGATCTCGAGGAAGTGCTTGACCAGGAGCGGGATGTCCTCCTTGCGGGTGCGCAGGGGCGGGATCTCGATCTTGATCACGTTGAGGCGGTAATAGAGGTCCTTGCGGAAGGCCTTCTGCTCGATGAGCTCCTCGATGTCCGTGTTGGTCGCGGCCAGGATGCGGACGTCGACCGTGATCGTTTGGGTCCCGCCGAGCCGCATGAACTCCTTCTCCTGCATGACCCGCAGGAGCTTGGCCTGGGTCTCGAGACTGATGGAGGAGATCTCGTCGAAGAAGATAGTCCCCTTGTCGGCCGCTTCGAACAGGCCCTTCTTCAGGGCCACGGCGCCGGTGAAGGCGCCTTTGACGTGGCCGAACAGGTGGCTCTCGAGGAGGTCCGGCGGCAGGGACCCGCTGTTGACCGTGACGAAGGGGGCCTCGGCCCGGTTCGAGTTCATATGGATGGCTTTGGCGACGAGCTCTTTGCCGGTGCCGCTCTCGCCCTGGAGGAGGATCGTGCTCCGGGTCGGGGCGGCCGCCTTGACCAGCTCGAAGACGCCCTTCATGGCCTGGCTCTTGCCGATGATATTGGCGAAACCGAAGCGCTGGCGCAGCTCGTCCCTGAGCCGGAGGTTCTCATCCTGGAGGCGCTTGCGCTCGAGGGCCTTCTCCAGCACGAGGAGCAGGTCGTCGTGCTTGAAGGGTTTCTGGACGTAGTCGAGGGCGCCGATCTTCATGGCCGCGATGGCCGACTCGACCGAGCCGTAGGCGGTGATGATGATGACGGCCGCCAGCGGCTCGATGCGCCTGATCCGCCGCAGGGTCTCGATACCGTCCATCCCCGGCATGAGGAGGTCGAGGAGGATGACGTCGAAGGACTGGCTGGGGAACTTCTCCAACGCCTCCTCGCCCGAGCTCGAGATCTCGACCTCGTAGCCCTCCGAGGTCAGGAGCTGGGCCAGCACGTCGCGGATGACCGGCTCGTCGTCGATGATGAGGATGATGCCTTTGCTGCTCATGGCTTATGTCCTCGGGGCCGGCGCGGCCGGCCGCCCGCCGCCGTCGCGGCCGGCCGGCAGGGTGATGATGAAGGTCGTGCCGCGGCCGACCTCGCTCTGGACGTCGATGCGGCCGTCATGCTCCTTGACGATGGCGTAGCTGATGGACAGGCCCAGCCCGGTGCCCTTACCGACGCCCTTGGTCGTGAAGAACGGATCGAAGATGCGGGAGCGGTGCTCGGGCCGGATGCCCGTGCCCGTGTCGGAGATGCGGACGACCTGGGCCCCGTCCTCGACGGCGAGCCGGATCCGGAGCTCGCCGCCTCCGGGCATGGCGTCGAGGGCGTTGAGGATGATGTTGATGAAGACCTGCTGGAGCCTTTCGCCCTGGACGTAGATGGGGGGGACGGGCGCGAGCTCGAGGACCAGGCGGATGTTCATGTTCTTGAGCTTGTAGTCGATGAGGGACAGGATCTCCTCGATGCTGCTCTTGATGTCGACGCGCTGGAACGCGGCCTCCGAGGGGCTGCGGGCGAAGGCCAGGAGGTTCTTGATGATGCGGGCGACCCGGTCGGTCTGGGCCTCGACCTTCTCCAGGATCTTGGCGTAATGCGTGTCGGTGAGCTTTTTCTGGAGCATCTGGATGTAGCTGGAGATGCCCGTCAGGGGCGTGTTGATCTCGTGGGCGACGCCGGCCGAGAGCAGCCCGATCGAGGCCAGCTTCTCCGAGGTCAGCAGCTGCTGCTGGAGCTGGATCTTGTCGGTGATGTCCTCGAAGACGATGATCGTCCCGTAGGGCTGGAGGGCGTTGTCGAGCAGCGGCGTGCGGGCGATGTCGAAGGTTTTCTTCCCCCCGGCGGGCGTCTCCATCGTGATCTCGCTGAGGAGGCGGAAGTCCGGCTGGCCCTCCTCCGGGAAGAGGGCGCCGTAGGGTCCGGGACCGAAGACGTCCCGAAGACCCCGGCCGAGGGCGGCCTCCTTGCGGATGCCCACCTGGTCCTCGAGGACCCGGTTCCAGCCGATGACCAGGCCCGCCTCGTCGATGACGGAGACGCCGACGGTCAGGCTCTCGATGATGTTCTCGCTGTAGTCCTTGAGCCGCTGCATCTCCATGGCCCGGACCGTCTCGCGGCCGTAAAGGTCGGCGTTCTCCAGGGCCAGTGCGGCCGAGCCCGAGATCGTCGTCAGCAGCTCCCAATCCTCCCGGGAGAAGTAGGACCCGTCGTGCTTCTTGCCCATGACCAGGCAGCCGACCACCTTGTCCTCGACCTTGAGCGGCAGGACGTGGTAGAAGCCGAGGTCCGCGAGCTTCTCCATGGCCGCCCGGGCGGGTTCCGACTCGGAAGCCGCGATGAAGCCGAGCCAGTCCCTCGCCCGGAGCTGCTCGGCCAGCCAGTTGTCGAAGACGGTCCGCCCGGCGAGCTCGGGGCCCTCCCCCTTGGTCTTGAGGACTTGGAACGACTGTTGGTCGTTCTCGTCGGCCAGCAAGAGGGCCAGCCGCTTGAGGTTGAGGGCGTTGGCGATGGCCTCGAGGAGCGAGCCGGCCAGCTTGCCGAGGTTCCGCTCCCGGTTGAGGTCGCGGGTGATCGACAGCAGGGTCTTCCGGTATTCGTAGCTCCTTTTATAGATGGCCCGGTCGAGGAGGGTCTGGAACATCCGCTTGAGCGGCGTGAACAGGGTCGCGCCGAGAACGATGGCCAGGACGCCGAGAACGACGGCGTTGAGCCTGTTCTCGGAGAAGACGCGGGTCCGGGAGCTGACGAAGAAATAGAGGGAGGCGATGACGAAGAAGGAGAAGGTCAGAGTGGCCGCCTTCTTGAGGACGACCTCGATGTCGACCAGGCGGTAGCGCGAGATGGAATAGGAGAAGACGAGGGGGATGAGGGCCTGGAGCAGGACCGTCAGCTCGGCGCCCGTGGACGGCCGTCCGCCGGCGACGAACGGGACGATGTAGAAGACCGTCGACGGGAGAACGCCGAAGGCCAGCCCGCCGACGATGATGCGGAGCTGCTTCTTGAGCAGGATGTTGGGGGCCCGCCGCGAGCTCGCCGCCAGGAGGGCCAGCGTGATGAGGGCGAGCACCGCGAAATGGAGGAGCTCGAGGCGCTCGAGGCCGTCCTGGGTTCGGAGGACGGCCGCCTCGGCGAGCGGGCGGGGCAACGGCAGATGCATCCGGAGACGGGCCAGGAAGAGGAGCCCGGCCGGCGCATAGAGGGCCAGGAGGAGGTTGGGATGGTCCTTGAGGAACCGGTTGCGCAGCGGGAAGATCATGAAGAAGTGGAGCAGGAGGGGCGGGAAAGCCAGGAAGGCGATCTTGTCGAGCGCATAGAAGACCGTGTCGAGGGCCGTCATCTCCCCGGTCGGCGAGAAGATCATGAACGCGGCGAAGGTCAGCGCCAGGAGATAGAAGAAGATGTAGGGGAGGGACATCAGCCCCCGCGAGTTGAAATAGACGACCAGCCCGATGCCCAGCGTCATCAGGCCGACGAGGACGAGGTAATAGTAGATGGGATTGGCCGCCTTCCGCTGGGGATAGAAGGTCGGGTAGATCTGCATGCCCTCTTTGTTGATCTCGTAGTTGATGCTCTGGTCGGTCGCCGCGGCCTGCCAGAGGCTCTTGAGGACGTCGCTCTTCGTCCGCACCGGGACCTTGTTGATGGCGGTGAGGACGTCCCCCTTGCGGATGCCGGCCCGCAGAAAGGCCTCGCTCGCGGGGTCGACGAGGACGGCCTGGAGGCCTTCGCCGGTGGCCTTCCAGGTGACGCCGTCCGTGACGTCCCGCCACTTGATCTTCCGAGTGACGTTCATTGTGCCCAGGGTCAGGACGGCCAGGAGCGGCACGAAGACGAAGGCCAGCGTTTTCTTCATCGGTATCCAAAAAATTGAATCCAGATCATAAAAAAAAATCCCTAGTCGAGAATGTGGCGGGACCCGGCCCGGACGGCCCAGGCCACCGGACCCTGGCCGAGCATCCGCCGCGCCGCCGGGTCGTCCTTGAGTCCCAGCGGGTTCGTGCTCCGGGAAAGGAAACTATCCATGTAATTGTAGCTGGGCTTCTGAACTTCCCGGGGAGGGGGTTCTTGGGCCGTCGTCTGGGACCCCGGCCTCATCGTCTGCGGTCCCAGGAGAAGGCCGAAGCCGGCCGCGGCCAGCGTGCCCCAGATGATCCTGCCCGTCTTGGTCATCTTGACCATTGTTGTTCTTATCAGGGACTTTGTCAATAACGG
>JAPKZE010000434.1 GCA_026393955.1 Candidatus Aminicenantota bacterium | reverse complement strand
GTCGGCCGGCCCACAGACGAGAACGCGAATGCCCATCTTGCTGGCGAAGTCGAAGACCTTGCGCATGCTCGCTTCGGTCGTGCCGATGTTACAGACGCCGTACCCGTAGAGCGTGACGCCGCTCGCCTTGAGCGCCTCCTTGACGAAGGCGACCTGCTCGTCGGTCATGTTCTCGTCGAACGGGACGTCCGGGAACCGGGCCGCCAGCGCCTGGCCAGGGTACGCTTCGACCGCGCCGACCCCGAGCTCCTTGAGCTTTCCGAGGGTCTCTTCGAAGGTGAACTTCCGGAAGGTCCAGGCCTCCGAGGCGAAGGGGAAGGGCTTGATGCGGACGGCCGCGTAGTCGGTCGCGGCCACGGCCTTCTGGAGTTCGGGGGAGATGTGGCGGATCTGGGGCGAGGCGCCGCAGGCGGGGACAACGAGGGCGGCCGCGATGGCGATGGCGATGGCGGGGAGGGTGCGTTTCATGGGTGCTCCTGGGATCTTACTTGGCTTTCGGGTTCCATGTCCCCTTGGCCACGGGGGGGATGTAGCTTTCGAGCCCCTTGAAGGGGAAGGGCAGGGTCTTGCCGAGCTCGGCGCTGCGGTAGGCGGCCATGAGCAGCTCGGCCACGGCCACGCCGTCCGAGAAGTTCTCCTCCGGCCGGACGCCTTTGAGGAAGGACTGGACCATGTGCCGGTTCTCGGCGATATAGCCGTATTCGCCGGCCTCGTCCGCGACGACGGGCATGAGACCGATCTCGGCGTTCTGCTTCTCGACCAGATCCTCGCCGGCCCGGCCCTTGACCGCGCGGCTGAAGAAGACCTTCAGGCCCGCGTCCAGGGAATTGATCTGAAGGGCGTACTCGGGGCCCAGGAGTTCCATGCTCAGGCGGAGCCCGGCGCCGACATAGCACCAGCTCGTGGTCGTCTCGACGACCAGGGTCTTCCCGGCCCGGTCCTTGTACTCGACGAGGGAGCGGGCGAAGTCCTCGGACGGCCGCTTGAGGTAGTCCGTCTTGCCGCCGCTGTTCCGGGACAGGATGGCGGCGTACTTGGGCTCCTGCCACTTGAGGCAATTCGTGTAGGCCGTGACGCTCACGGGGGTCAGGACGTCGCGCGGGGCCCCGGGCGGGGTCAGCATGAACCGGGCCTCCTCGACCGAGTGGCACATCATGTCGTTGAGGACGCCGCCCCCCTGGAGCGTTCCCTCCCAGAACCAGGGCATGTGCGGCCCGCTGTGCTCCTCGGCGGCCCGGGCGAGATAGGGCGGGCCGGACAGGGCCGCGCCGCGGGCCCAGACGATCTCCTTGCCGCGGACGACGGCCGGGGAGAAAACCTGGTTCTCGAGGTAGCCGTCGAGCAGGCCGGCCTTCCGGGCGAGCTCGAGCATCTTCCGGGCCTCGCGGACGTTGCGGCCGAGGGGCTTTTCGCAGGTCACGCCGACGAGCTCGGCCCGGCCCGTGACGACGGCGTGGTGGATCTCCTCCATGACCTCGCCCCGGGTGTAGTTCGGGGCGCAGATCCAGATCGCACCGATGCGCGGGTCGGCGGCCATCGCGGCGATGGACGCGAACGGCCTGGCCTCGCCGACGCCGAGCGACTTGACCAGGGCGCAGGCCTCCCGGGCCCGCTTGGCGTCCGGGTCGAAGACGCCCAGGATGTCGGCGTCGCGGACGCCCACCCAGGACCGGATGTGGAAGCGGGCGATGAACCCGCCGCCGATGATGCCGATGCCGAGGGTCGGTCGTTTCTTGGACATTTCCTGAACCTCCGTGGGTGCGGGACTCTAATTACCTTAATTAAAAGCGGGTTGTCAATGCGTCAGGGCGCGTCGGCCAGGCGGCTGACGATGGTCCGGTTGCGGGGATGGACGATGTCCCGGGCCTCGGGGGTCAGCAGACTCTCGAGACGGCCGGCGTAGTGTTCGGCGATGCGGCCGCGGACCATTTTGAACGTCGAATTGAGGAAGTGGTTCTCCTCGGTGAAGCCCTCGCCCAGGACAGCCGCGGCCGAGGGCAGCCATCGGGCCGGGAAAATCCCGGCGTGCTGGCCGCCCTCGCGGAAAGCCGCGATCTCCCCCTCGAGCAGGCGCAGGGCCGCCTCCTGGCCTTCCGGCGTCCCAACGCTCAGGGACCGGCTCTTGAGCCAGTGCAGAACGGCGTCCTTGTTGGGAACGAGCAGGGCGACGGTGTACGGGGACTGGTTGTTGTAGAGCATGATCTGGTCGATGAAGGGCGAGGAGTCGACGATGGCCTCCTCAATGACCTCGGGGCTGTATTTCTCGCCGTCGCTCGCGATGAGCAGGCTCTTCATCCGGCCGAGGACGTAGAGGAAGCCGTCGCCGTCGA
>JAPKZE010000505.1 GCA_026393955.1 Candidatus Aminicenantota bacterium | reverse complement strand
GAGGTCTTGTCGGTGGCGAAGATGCGGAAGCCCAGGCCGGCCAGGGTCTGGGCCGCGCCGAGGAAGCGGCCCTTGGACTCCTCGCCGCCGACCGACAGCAGGATGTTCTTCTTGGGCAGGGTGAACCCTGTGGCCAGGATGGCCTTGAGGTAGGCCTCGTGGACGTCCTCGCCGAGGCAGGCCACCTCGCCGGTCGAGGCCATTTCGACGCCGGTCACGGGATCGGCGCCCTTGAGCCGGGAGAACGAGAACTGCGGCGCCTTGACGCCGACGTAGTTCAGATCCAGCGTCGTCTTGCCGTTGCGGACGGGCCGGCCCATGATGGCCGCCACAGCCAGCTCGACGAAGTTCGTCCGGGCCACCTTGCTGACGAACGGGAACGAGCGCGAGGCCCGCAGGTTGCACTCGATGACCTTGATGGCGTTGTCCTTGGCGATGAACTGGATGTTGAACGGGCCCGTGATCTCGAGGGCCAGGGCGATCTCCCGGCCGATCTCGCGGATGCGGCGGATGGTCTCGATGTAGAGCTTCTGGGGCGGCAGGACCATGGTCGCGTCGCCGGAGTGGACCCCGGCGTTCTCGACGTGCTCGACGATGGCCGAGGCCACGACCCGGCCGCGGTCGGCCACGGCGTCGAGCTCGATCTCCTTGGCGTTCAGGATGAACTTGGAGATGACGACGGGGTACTCGGGCGAGACCCGCGAGGCTTTTTGGAGATAGCGGTCGAGGTAGTCTTCGTTGAAGACGACGCTCATGGCCGCCCCGCTCAGGACGTAGGAGGGCCGGATCAGGACCGGGTAGCCGATGGCCCGGGCGAAGCGCTTGGCCTCGCCGACGCTGCGGAGCTCGCGCCACTCCGGCTGGTCGACGCCGAGCTCGTCGAGGAGCTTGGAGAACTTGAAACGGTCCTCGGCCCGGTCGATGCTCGGCGGCGGCGTCCCCAGCACGCGCACGCCGGCCTGGTGGCAGCGCAGGGCGATGTTGTTGGGGATCTGGCCGCCCATGGACAGGAGGACGCCGAGCGGCTTCTCCTTCTCGTAGATGTCGAGGACGCGCTCGAAGCTGAGCTCGTCGAAGTAGAGCCGGTCGCAGATGTCGTAGTCGGTCGACACCGTCTCCGGGTTGTAGTTGACCATGATCGTCCGGTAGCCGAGCTTCTTCAGGGCCAGGGCGGCGTTGACGCAGCACCAGTCGAACTCGACCGAGGAGCCGATGCTGTAGGAGCCCGAGCCGAGGACCATGACCTTGCCCGGCCGGCCGTGGCCGTTCCGGAACGGGACGTCGTCCTCGCGGCCGTTGTAGGTCACGTAGAGGTAGTTCGTCTGGGCCGGGTACTCGGCGGCCAGGGTGTCGATCTGCTTGACCGCCGGGAGGAGGCGCAGCGCCTTGCGCCGGGCCCGGACGCGGAGCTCGGACGATCCGGTCAGGAGCGAGATCTGCTTGTCGGAGAAGCCCTTCTGCTTGGCCTCGAGGAGAAGGTCCGGCGCGACGGCGTCGAGACGCCGGCCCTGGAGGCGCAGCTCGCAATCGACGACCGACTTGATCTTGTGGAGGAACCAGCGGTCGATCCGGGTCAGCTCGTGGATGCGGTCAACGGTGAAGCCCTTCTTGAGGGCCTCGGCGATGCCGAAGAGCCGCTCGTCGGTCGGCTGGCGGAGCTCCTTCTCGAGGTTCCGGAAGACATAGTTCGCGTTGGCGACGAGGCCGTAGACGCCGACCTGGAGCATCCGGGCGGCCTTCTGGATGGCCTCCTCGAAGGACCGGCCGACGGCCATGACCTCGCCGACCGATTTCATCTCCGAGCCGATCTTCTTCGATACGCGGCCGAACTTCTTGAGGTCCCAGCGCGGGATCTTGACGACGAGGTAGTCGAGGGCGGGCTCGAAACAGGCCGCCGTGACTTTGGTGATCGAGTTCGGCAGGCCGGGCAGGGTGTGGCCGAGGGCGAGCTTGGCGGCGACGAAGGCCAGCGGGTAGCCCGTGGCCTTGCTGGCCAGTGCCGAGCTTCGCGACAGGCGGGCGTTGACCTCGATGATGCGGTAGTCGCCGTCGCGGGGATTGAGGGCGTACTGGATGTTGCACTCGCCGACGATGCCGAGGTGGCGGATGGCCTTGAGGGCGATGGCCCGGAGGCGGTGGTACTCCTCGTTCGTCAGC
>JAPKZE010000370.1 GCA_026393955.1 Candidatus Aminicenantota bacterium | reverse complement strand
ATCCCTACACCTTTTATTGGGCGGTCTGCGCGCTTCGCCTCTCCGGGAAGGTCGACGAAGCCGACCGCCTCTGCGAGCGGGCCCTGAGCATCCACACCGACAACAAGCTCATGATCAAGGCCGGCGTCGAGAACGACTTGGCCCGGGGTTCGTTTGACAGGGCTCTGAGAAGAACGCAGACAGGCTTGGCTCCGGGCCAAAACGTCAGGCTGGGGGCGCTGGCCGGGGACATTCTCCTTCTGAAGGCCGATTTCGCCGGCGCCGGGAGACATTATCAGGCCCTCGGCCCGGATACCCGCCTCGTCCAGGCCCGCCTGGCCCGGCTCGCCCTGGCCGAAGGGAAGTACGGCCGGGCAGCCGAGCTGGCCGGAAGGGCGCAGGATCACCTCTTGCTGGCCCATATCGAGGCGGGAAACAGCCGAGCGAAAGAAGGCCTCGAAGCGGCTGGCCTGGCTTTGGGAGAAGCCGAGAGAAGCGGCCATTTGCTCCGCCAGCTCGAGGCTCTCCAGGTCAAGGGCCTGATCGAGACGCTCCAAGGGGATCTCCCGGCCGCCACGGCGACGTTATCCCGTCTGCGCGATCTCAAGAGTGAAGGGGTCCTGAGGACATGGGAGCGTCACTTGCGGTTCTTGGAGGGATTGGTCGAGAGCCTCTCCGGCCGCCCGGGGCAAGCCAGCCAGGACTTGGAAGCGGCCGTAGAGCTTCTGCCCGGGGAATCGGAAGAGCTCGGATTCGACGACCATGCTCTTTATCTCTATATCGCCGCGCGGGAACGCGAAAAGGCCGGAAACGCCGAAGCGGCGACCGGATTATACCGACGGCTCTTGGGCCTCCAAGCAGGCCGATTGCGGCATCCGGACTTCTATGCCCTCAGTCATTTCGCGCTGGGCCGGATCTCGGAGGCCCGAAACGACGCGACGGGCGCGAGGCAGAATTACGAGAGGTTCCTCGATCTCTGGAAGAACGCCGACGCGGGGTTGCCGGAGGTCGAGGAGGCGAGGACGAGGCTGGCCGCTCTGTCCAAACGATAAGAGCAATAACAGCTCAAGCGTAATCTGGGGACATGTCCCTCGGGTACGTGTCCCCTAGCCGAGGCGCAGCTCGCGGGCGATGACCTCTTCGAGGTCCGCGGGCAGAGGCGAGGCGAAGGTCAGACGCTCCTCCGTCTCCGGGTGCAGGAAGGACAGGGTGTGGGCGTGGAGGAAGATCCGCGGGAACTCGCGCGGCTCCTTCCTCCGTCCGTAAACGGGGTCCCCGACGACGGGATATCCGGCCGCGGCCAAATGGACCCGGATCTGGTGCGTCCGGCCGGTGACCGGCTTGACCTCGAGGAGCGTCGTGTCCTTGAACGTCCGCTGGACCTGGAAGAAGGTCTCGGCCTTCTTGGGGCTCCGGGTCCGGATGGAGACGCGAGAGCCCTCCTTGGGATGCCGCCCGAGCGGCCAGCTGAGCCGGCCCTCCGTCGCGTTCACCCGGCCCCAGGCCAGGGCCAGATAGGTCTTCCAGACGACGCGCCGCTTGAACTGGTCCTGGAGGAACGACCAGGCCCGGGGCGACCGGGCCACGACCATCACGCCCGACGTGTTCTGGTCGAGGCGGTGGACGATGCCCGGGCGGTGCTCGTTGCCGACAAGGGCGACCTCGGGGTAATGGTAGATGAGGGCGTTGACCAGCGTCCCCGAAGAATGACCCGGCCCGGGATGGACGACCAGGCGCGGCGGCTTGTCGATGACGATGACGTCGGCGTCGACGAAGATGACCTTGAGCGGGATGTGCTGCGGGATGAGCGCGCCCTCGGGCTCGGGCGGCTCGTATTCGACGTGGACGCGGTCGCCGGGCTTGAGCTTGTAGCCCGCCTTGCGCGTGAACGTGCCGACCCTCACCCCGCCGGCGTCGATGACCTTGCGGACCTGGGCCCGGGACAGTCCCTCGATCCTGTCGGCCAGGAAGACGTCGAGCCGCGTGCCCTTCCCGGCTTCGGGCTCGACGACGAGATCAGCTGTGGGCACTTTGGCGCCGCCTCAGGACGATGTAGAGGACGGCCCCGCCGATGAGCCCCAGGAGACAGAACAGCTGCGGCAGCGACAGGCTCGAGAGCGGCGTCGCCCCGCGGATGAAGTAGATCTTCTCGTCGTGGTCGCCCCGGAAGTATTCGGTGAAGAAGCGGATGACGGAGTAGTTGAGGATGTAGAACGCGAAGACCTGCCCGTCGAACCTCTTTTTCTTCAGGATGAGGAAGAGGACGCCGAAGTTGATGAAGTTGAGGACGGCCTCGTAGAGCTGGACCGGGTGCATGGGCCTGTCGAGGTGGACCCCGGTCAGATCGGCGGCGTACTTGCTATGGAAGACGACGGCCCAGGGCGCGGCGCACTCGCTGCCATAGCAGCAGCCGGCGCTGAAGCAGCCGATCCGGCCGAGGCCGTGGCCCAGGGCCAGGGCCGGCGCGATGAGGTCGGCCGTCGGCCAGGTCGGGATCTTCTTGCGGTGGAAATACCACAGGGCGTAGACGGTGCCGAAGAGCAGCCCGCCCTGGAAGACGCCGCCCGAGCGGGCCAGCGAGAAGAGCTCCCGCGGGAAGCTGACGTAGTAGGAGATGTTGCTCAGGAACAGGATGAGCTTGGCCCCGAGGAGCGAGACGATGATCGTGTAGAACGCGGCGTCCATGATCCGGTTGGCGTCGAGACCCGCTTTCTTCGCCTGGCGATAGATGAACCACAGCCCCAGAGCCACGCCGACGGCCATCATGAAGCCGTAGGTGTGGATGGTCAGCGGGCCTATTTTGACAAGGATGGGGTACATTCGGGTTTCCTCCTGAACAGGACGACCAGCATGAGGCAGGCGCCGACGGTGATGCAGGAATCGGCCGCGTTGAAGAAGGGCCAGTGGGCCCGGCCGACGTAGAAGTCGAGGAAGTCGATGACGTGGCCGCGGACGAGGCGGTCGAACTGGTTACCGAGCGCCCCGGCCATGATCAGGGCCAGGGCGATCTTCATGAGCGTGTCCGAGGCCGGCGTCTTGAAGAAGTAGTAGACGACGAAGCCCAGGGCCGCCAGCGAGGCGGCCGTCAGCAGGACGAAGACGAGGGTGTTGCCCGTCTGCGAGAACGTTCCGAAGATGGCGCCCTTGTTGTGGATACGGGTGATGTTGAAGAAGCCCGGGATGACCGGGATCGACCGGTACAGGGTGACGTGGCCGGCCACGATGGCCTTGGTCACCTGGTCGATCACGACCAGGACGAAAACGAGCAGGAAATAGGGAGCGTTCTTCTTCATGCGCCGACCGCCTGGACCGCCTTCTCGCAGCGGGCGCAGAAGGTCGGACAGTCCGGGCTCGTCCCGACGTGGGTCGAGTAGTTCCAGCAGCGCTCGCACTTGGCGCCGTCGGCTTTGGCCACCTCGATCCCAAGCTCGTCGCCGGCGCCCTTTTCGATCACGACCTGCGAGACGATGAAAAGCGCGGCCAGGCCGGCCAGGCGGGCCTCGAGGAAGGAGCGATCGGCGGCCGGGACCTTGAGCGTCACCCGGGCCTCGAGCGAATTGCCGATGAGCTTCAGCTCGCGGGCCTTCTCCAGCTCCTTGAGGGCCTTCTCGCGGACGCCGAGCAGCCGCTCCATGTCCGCGACGAAGCCGGCCGGGGCCGACTTGAGCCAGTCGGTGGGGCCGGGGAACTCGCCCAGGTGGACCGACGGGTCCTTGCCTTCGAAGGCGGGCACGTGGGTCCAGGCCTCGTCGGCCGTGAACGACAGGATCGGGGCCATGAGCAGGAGCGAGTCGCGCAGGATCGTGAACATGGCCGTCTGGGCCGAGCGCCGCTCCGGCGCGTTCTTGGCCGAACAGTAGGCCCGGTCCTTGACGACGTCGAGGTAGAAGGCGCTCAGGTCGACGGTGAAGAAGTCGAGGACGTCGTGGAGGATGGGATGGAACTCGAACTCCTCGTAGGCGCTGACGACGCGGGCCCGGACCTCTTCGAAGCGGTGCAGGATCCAGCGGTCGAGATCGACCAGTCCGGACTCGGCGACCGTGTCCCGGTCCGGCCTGAAGTCGGAGACGTTGCCGAGGAGGAAGCGCCAGGTGTTGCGGATCTTGCGGTAGGCCTCGACGAGCCGTTGCTCGATCTCCGGGCCGAAGCGGGCGTCTTCCTTGTAGTTCAGCATGGCCGTCCAGAGCCGGAGGACCTCGGCGCCGCTGCGCTTGATGATCTCGCCGGGCTCGATGACGTTGCCCATCGACTTGGACATGGCCCTGCCCTGGCCGTCCAGGACGAAGCCGTGGGTGATGCAGGTCCGGAAGGGGCTGTCGCCCTTGACGCCGGTGCTGATGAGGAGCGAGCTGTTGAACCAGCCGCGGTGCTGGTCGTGGCCTTCGATGTAGACGTCGGCGGGCCAGGCATGGCCGGGCTCGCGGTCGAGAATGTTGTGGGAGGAGCCGGCCTCGAACCAGACGTCGAGGATGTTGAACTCCTTCTCGAATCCCTTTCCGCCGCAGGCCGCGCACGCGGAGCCGGGCGGGACGAGCGAAGCGGCGTCGCGGACGAACCAAGCGTCCGATCCTTCGGCGGCGAAGATCGCGGCCACGTGGCGGCAGACGCCGGCGCCGGCGAGCGGCGCGCCGCAGGCCCGGCACTTGAAGGCCGGGATGGGCACGCCCCAGGACCGCTGGCGGGAGATGCACCAGTCGGGGCGGCCGGCCACCATGCCGTCGATCCGCTCCCGGCCCCACTCGGGGATCCAGCGGGCCCGGGCGATGGCCTCGCGGGATTTCCGCCGCAGGCCGTTCTTGTCCATGGAGATGAACCACTGCTCGGTGGCCCGGAAGATGACCGGGTTCTTGCAGCGCCAGCAGTGCGGATAGGAATGCGAGATCTTGGCTTCCTTGAGGAGCGTCCCGTCCGAGGCCATATCCGCGGTGATGCGGGGATTGGCCTCGAAGACCTGGAGCCCGGCGTAGCGGGGCACCTCGGGCGTGAACCGGCCGTCGTCGTCGACGGGCGTGTAGATGTCGATGCCGTAGGCGACGCCGGTCAGGTAGTCGTCGTGGCCGTGGCCCGGGGCGGTGTGGACGGCGCCGGTGCCGTCCTCGAGCGTGACGTATTTGGCCAAGACGAAGAGCGAGTCGCGGTCGGCGAACGGGTGGCGGGCCTTGAGGCCTTCGAGCGCGGCCCCGGCGAACGTGGCCAGGACCCTGGGCGCGGGCCAGCCGAGCTCCTCGGCGACGATCGGAAGCAATCGCTTGGCCATGATGAAGACGTCGCCGCCGACCTCGGCCGCGGCGTACTCGGCCTCGGGGTGGAAGGCGATGGCCATATTGGCCGGCAGGGTCCAGGGGGTGGTCGTCCAGATCACGACGAAGGCGCGGCGGCCGGCCAGGGCCGGGAATTTCGCGCCCAGGTCGGAGACGACCTCGAAGCGGACATAGATCGAAGGGGAGCTCTTGTCCTTGTATTCGATCTCGGCCTCGGCCAGGGCAGTCCGGCAGTGGATGCACCAGTGGACCGGCCGTTTGCCCTTGTAGACCTCGCCGCGGTCGAAGAACGCGCCCAGGTACTCGAGGGTCTTGGCCTCGTAGGCGGGCTGCATGGTC
>JAPKZE010000209.1 GCA_026393955.1 Candidatus Aminicenantota bacterium | reverse complement strand
CCCCGTCCTCCACAGGTCCTCCCCTTCGGCGAGCGTGATCATACGGATCCCGGGATATTCGGAAGCCGGGAAGAACGTGTCCCGGAACTCGCCCCGGGCGAACCGCATGACCAGAGGGAACTGGACGGCCGCGGCGACGAGGACGGCGAGCGCCCCGAGGCTCAGGGCCTGCCGCAGGGCCCGCCGCGCATCGTTCACGGCTCCGCCCGCTTTCAGCCGTGGACGGCCAGGTACTTCGCCAGACCCGCCTTGAAGACGCGGACGGCTTCGCGCAGGTCGTGCTCGTTGACGACGTAGGCGATGCGGGCCTCGTCCGTGCCCTGACTGGGGGTCGCGTAGAAGCCCGGGGCGGGGGCGATCATGACAGTCTTGCCGTCGAGGGAAAAGTCCGAGAGGAGCCAGACGGCGAAGTGCTCGACGTCCTTGACCGGCAGGCGGATGATGACGTAGAAGGCCCCCTGGGGCTTGCGGATGACGACCCCGGGAATGTCCTTGAGGCCGTCGTAGAGGATATTGCGGCGCTTGTCGTACTCGGCCCGGACGCCGGCGAAGTACTCCATGGGCATGTTGTAGGCGGCCAGGGCGGCCATCTGCTCGACCGAGGGCGGGCAGAGCCGGGCCTGGGCGAACTTGAGGGCGGCCGCGTAGACCTCCTTGTTGCGGGTGATGATCATGCCGATCCGGGCCCCGCAGCAGCTGTAGCGCTTGGAGATGCTGTCGACGACGACGACCCGCTCCGTGATGTCCCCGTACTCGAGGATGCTCTTGTGCTTCAGGCCGTCGTAGATGAACTCCTTGTAGACCTCGTCGCCGACGAGGAAGAGGTCGTGCTTCTTGACCAGCGCGACGACGCGGTCGAGCTCCTCGGGCGTGTAGACCGTGCCGGTCGGGTTGTTCGGCGAGCAGAGCAGGATGGCCTTCGTCCTGGGGGTGATGCGGGCCTCGATGGCCTCGACCGGGGGCAGACGGAAGCCGTCCTCGACGCTGAGCGGCAGGGGCACGATCTTGAGCCCGGCGAAGGCGGCGTAGCCGTTGTAGTTCGTGTAATAGGGTTCGGGGATGATGATCTCGTCGCCGACATCGCCGATGACGGAGAAAGTGAAGTGGATGGCCTCGGAGCCGCCGGTCGTGATGAGGACCTCGTCCGGCCCCAGGGGGATATCGTACTTCGCGAAATAGCGGGTGACGGCTTCCCGCAGCTCGAGGAAGCCCTGGGCCGGCCCGTAGCCCAGGACGGGCTGGTTCCAGTTGTGGAAGGTGTCCATGACCGGGCCGGGGGCCGGGATGTCGGGATCGCCGATGTTGAGATGGAAGACCTGGATGCCCTTGGCCTTGGCGGCGTCGGCGTAGGGCTTGAGCTTCCGGATCGGGGAGGCCTGGATGTCGTGCCCGCGCTGGGAGATGTTCATGGACCAATCCTCCGTGGGTGTCGGATGCGGCCGTTAGAGGCCATTATAGGAAATAAGACGCCTGGAAAGCAACGGCCGTCTCAGGCCCCGAGATCGCGCCTCAGAACGCGAAGCCGATGATCATCTTGTAGATGGCGTAGCGGAACTCCAAAGCCTGGAACGGGTCCCCCAGACCGTCGAGCCCGCCCTGGGGCAGGACGCCGATCCGCTGGCCGAGCTCCCGGCTGCCGAACGAGTAGCCGAGTCCGAGGGTGAGCGAAGATTTGTTGAGCCTGAGCTCGCCCCCGGTGACGACGTGAAAGATATCCCAGTCGGTCAGCGAGAGGTTCGTCGCCGTCCCGGTCTTCTTGGCCGAATAATCCGTGGTGAAGCTGCCGTAGCCCTTGAAACGGGACGAATAGAACCATTCGAGGCCCATCCCGAAGTTCAGGACCGGAGCGAGCTCGTGGGTGACGTCGGTCGACAGCATCTCCCCGGTCGACTGGGCGGGGAATTCCCCGGCATCGACGACCGTATAGGGCTTGACCGCGGCGAACCATTCCGTGCTCCAGTAGATGCGGATCTTCTGGATCTTGAAGGTCATGCCGGCGGCGATCGAAAAGGGGGTTTGGAAGTAGGAATCCAGCCCGTCGGTGTAATCGGCGGCCAGGTAATCGTCGGGCGCGCCGTCGCCGTCCGTGTCCAGGCCGGCCAGGGTGGCATTCATCCCGGTCGTGCCCTTGCCGCCGATGTCCAGGCTGGGGGTCGTCAGCGTCAGCCCCAGCGTGAGGTCCTTGAAGTCGGCGGCCACCCCGATCTTCCACAGCGTCCGGAAATGCATGTAAGAATACTGCCGGGATCCGAAGGCCATGGCGATGTGGTTGGCCTGGGTCCGTGTTTCGATGGACTCCTGGAGCGTGGACCAATGGGACCGGACCGCGAGATACTGGGTGACGCCGAGGCCGATGTGCTTCGACGCTTTGTAGGACCAGGTCAGGCCGAACCAGTGCTCGGACACCTTCTGATCGAGCCGGAATTGGGTCACGAAATCCTCTTCGCCGGGCGCGTCCGGGAAGATGTCCCGGAGCCCCGTTTCGGAGATCGAAACCCCGAGCTTGGCGTCCTGCCGGGCCAGGTAGGAAAAGGCGAACTTGTGGTTGCGCAGGCCCCGGAGGCGGATGGTCCCGGCGAGGAGCGTGGGGGCCGGGCCCGGGGTGAACGCGTGAAGGGAGACGCTCTCCGGGCCGCCCCCGACCAGGCCCACGCGGGGGTACTGCATGACCTTGGCGGCAATCAGGATGCCGGGCTTGTCGATAAGGCTCAGCCCCCCGGGATTGTAGTAGGTCGCGGACAGGTCGAGGACGCTGCCGATGACCGCCCCGCCGAGCAGCGTCGCCCGCGTGCCGTACTGGTTGGTCCAGTAGTGGGAGTCCTGGGACCGGAGCGGGAGGCTGAGGCAGAGAGATAGCCCGGCAGCCAGGACGATCGGACGGAAACGCCTCATCGCCCTCCGGTTATATGCGATTCCTCCCGAAGCCGTCAAGCCGGACGCAGGACCTCTCCGAGAACATTCCGGTTGCTAAAAACGGGCGATTTCTGCTAGTTTATGGGGCGAAACGAGCCCCGGAACCGCCATGACCATCGACCGCAACGCCCGCCTCCGCGAGGTCCAGAGCTGGGGCGACCATTTCCGCTTTGTGATCGACGCCCCGGCTATCGGCCGGGACGCCCGGCCGGGCCAGTTCGTCATGGTCAAGGTCTCCGAAGGAAGCGCCCCGCTTCTCCGCCGCCCCCTCGGCATCCACGACGCGGATGCCACCGGCATCGAGCTCTTCTTCCGGGTCGCCGGGCGGGGGACGGAGATCCTGTCGCGGAAGCGTGCGGGCGAGCGGCTCGACATCATCGGCCCCCTCGGCCGGGGCTTCACCCTCGCCCCGGCGGCCAAAGGCCGGACCGCCTATCTCGCCGGCGGCGGGCGGGGCATCGCCCCGCTCTACTTCCTGGCCCGCGCCCTCACGGCGGCCGGCGCCAAGCCGGTCATTTTTTACGGCGGCCGGGGCCTGGCCGACATCCCGCTCCGGGACAGGCTCGAAAAGGCGGGCTTCGAAGTCCAATGCTCGACCGACGACGGCAGCTTCGGCTTCGCCGGCTTCGTCACCGCCCTCGTCGAAAAGGAACTGGCGCGCGTCAAGCCCGCCGTCGTCTACGCCTGCGGCCCGGACCCGATGATGAAAGCCCTGGCCGCGATCACGGCCAAGCACGGCCTTCCGGCCGAGTTCTCGCTCGAATCCATCATGGGCTGCGGCATCGGCGCCTGCTGGGGCTGCGTCCACCGGATCAGGAACGAGGGCGGGGACGGCTGGGTCAAGATCTGCGAGGAAGGCCCGGTCTTCCCCGGGGAGCGCATCCTATGGCCGTGACGCCGAAGCCGGTCGACCTCACCACGGACCTCGGGTTCCTGAAGCTCCGCAATCCGGTCCTCACGGCCAGCGGCACCTTCGGCTACGGGCTCGAATTCGAGCCCTATCTCGACCTGGACAAGCTCGGCGGGATCGTCGTCAAGGGCCTCTACGATAAAGCCCGCGAGGGCAATCCCCCGCCGCGGCTGGTCGAGACGCCGAGCGGCCTCATCAACGCCATCGGCCTGCAGGGCGTGGGCGTCGAGTCGTTCGCGGCGAAGATCCTGCCCAAGCTGCGCCAGCTGAAGACGGCCGTCATCGTCAACGTCTGCGGCGCGGACGACGACGAGTACGCCGCCGTCGTCGAGTTCCTCGATAAGCAGGAGGGCATCGCCGCTTACGAGCTCAACATCTCCTGCCCGAACGTCAAGAAGGAGGGGGCCTGCCCGGCCCTGTCGCCGCGGACCACTTTCGACCTCGTCAAGCGGATCAAGGCCGCCAGCCGCCGGCCCCTCATCACCAAGCTCTCCCCCAACGTCACCAGCATCGTCGAGATCGCCCAGGCGGCCGAGGAGGCCGGGACGGACGCCGTGGCCCTTATCAACACGGTCCTGGCCATGGCCATCGATCTCGAGACGCGCCGGCCCAAGCTCGGCAATGTCTACGGAGGCCTGAGCGGCCCGGCCATCAAGCCCATCGCCCTGCGCATGGTCCACCAGGTCGCCTCGCGGCTCAAGGTGCCGGTCATCGGCATGGGCGGCATCATGACCGGGGCGGACGCCCTGGAGTTCCTCGTGGCCGGGGCGGCCGCGGTCGAGGTCGGAACGGCCAGCTTCGTCGACCCCGACGCCGCCGTCCGCATCGTCGACGAGATGGAGCGCTGGTGCGCGGCCCACGGGGTCGCGGCGGTCCGCGACGTCGTCGGGACCCTCAAGACAGCCTGAATCCGCGAAAGGACAGCCCCATGAGCATGGCCAACGCCGACCGCATTATCATCGCCCTCGACGTCCAAACGAAGGACGAGGGCATCGCCCTGGTCAGCCGGCTCAAGGACGCCCGGACGTTCAAGGTCGGCCTGGAGCTCTTCACGGCCGAGGGCCCGACGCTCTTCCGCAAGCTCAAGGCCCTGCGCAAGGACATCTTCCTCGACCTCAAGCTCCACGACATCCCCAACACCGTCGCCGGGGCGGTCCGCTCGGCCTTCAAGCACGGGGTGCAGATGATGACCATCCACGCCTCGGGCGGCCGGGAGATGATGGCCAAGGCCTCGGAGACCGCTCGCCAGACCGCCGCGGAGACCGGACGGCCCAAGCCCATCCTGCTCGGCGTCACCGTCCTCACCAGCCTCAAGGGCCCCGATCTCGAGGAGGTGGGCCTGAGCTCCGATGTGGCCTCCCAGGTCCTGCGCCTGGCCGGCCTGGCCAAGGCGGCGGGCCTGGACTGGGTCGTCTGCTCGCCCCAGGAGATCGAGGTCCTGCGACGAGAATACGGCCGCGATCTGGTCATCGTCACGCCGGGCATCCGGCCGGTGTGGGCGGCCGCCCAGGACCAGAAGCGGATTATGACCCCGGCCGAGGCCGTGGCCAAGGGAGCGGATTACCTGGTGATCGGGCGCCCCATCACCGGCGCGCCCTCGCCGAACGAAGCCTTCCTCAAAGTCGTCGAGGAACTCGATCAGAGCCGGCCGTAGCGGACGGCAAAGGCCCCCTTGACGATCCAGCCGAACACGACGTAGAGGACGGCCACCACGACGACGCTCAGAAGCATGTAGCCCGGGATCTTTTTCTTGGGCGTCTCCATCAGGGGCGTGTCGAAACCCAAATAGAGGATGAACAGGCCGTACAGGCTGGCCAGGACGCCCAGGGCCCACAGCCCGGGGATGATGTAGAGGATCCCGGCCACCCAGCCCGGCGTCATGCTGTAGACGGCCAGCTTGAGGGCGTTGGTCATGTTCTTGGCCGAGGAGAAGCTGGGGGCCAGCTCGTTGATGATCAGGGCGAAGAGATAGACCGCCGCGATCCAGAGGATGTAGGAGACGACGGCGTAGCCGAGGGCCCGGCCGATGGGCCAGCGGAAGACGCCGACGAGGGGGAGGCGCCGGCCGACCAGGACGTTCCCGAGGAGCTGGAAGCCGGCCGGGAAGGCGGCCAAGATCATGACGTAAGAGGTGAAGAGCTCGGCCGGGGTCGTCGGCTCGGCCTTGATCTTGACCCACTCCTCCTTGGGCTTCAGCAGGATCGACTGGACTCTCTGCGCGATATCCATGGGCTCTCCTCCCTCAAGTGGCCTCATGATAGACCAAGGCCGGGGTGGTGTCAACGCAGGGGCCGCCGGGGCCGGGTGGAGGGAATGGAGGCGCGGGTCGGACTCGAACCGACGAATAAAGGTTTTGCAGACCTCTCCCTTAGCCGCTTG
>JAPKZE010000181.1 GCA_026393955.1 Candidatus Aminicenantota bacterium | reverse complement strand
GCCGGAAAACGAGCTGCGTGTCTTTGAACCGGACTTCCGCCTTGGCCGGGTGGACATTGACGTCGACGTCCGCGAGGGGCATCTGCAGGAAGAGGAAGGCCTCCGGCGACCGGCCCCGCTCGAGGATGCCCATGTAGGCCTGGCTCAGGGCCGCCATGAGGATCCTATCCTTGACCGGACGGCCGTTGACGAAGAAGTGCTGGACCGACTTGTCGGCCCGCCCGGCCAGAGGCAGGGAGGCGAGGCCTTCGATCCGGCCCTCGCCTTCCTCGGCGGCGATGTCCATCAGGCCGTCGACCATCTTCCGGCCGAAGAGCTGGAAGACCCGCTCCCGGAGCGTCGCGACCGGCGGGCAGGCGATCGTTTCGCGAGTCCCGTGCACGAGAGTGAACCGGACGCCGGGCGCGCCGAGCGCGGCCTGCGTCACGTACTTGGATACGGGCCCGAGCTCGGATTGGCCGGACCGGAGGAATTTCCGCCGGGCCGGCAGGTTGAAGAAAAGGTCCCGGACCTCGACCGTCGTGCCCCGGGGGAAGGCGACGTCGGTGACGGCGACGAGCCGCTCCCCTTCCCGCTCGATCATCGTGCCGCGGTCGCCCGCGCCGTCGAACGTCCGCAGCGTCAGCCGCGAGACGGCGGCGATGCTGGCCAGGGCCTCGCCCCGGAAGCCGAGCGTCGTGATCCGCTCCAGGTCCTCCTCGCCGGCGATCTTGCTCGTCGAATGGCGGCGGAAGCAGAGGGCGGCGTCCTCGCGGTCCATGCCCGCGCCGTCGTCCTGGACCTTGATCAGGCTCTTGCCGCCGTCGACGAGCTCGACGCGGATCTCCGAGGCCCCGGCATCGAGCGAGTTCTCGACGAGCTCCTTGACGACCGAGACGGGCCGCTCGATGACCTCGACTGCGGCGATCTTCTGGGCCACGTCGTCCGGCAAGAGATGGATCTTCCTCATGCGACGATCTCCCCTTCCGTCCGGCCCGGCAGGACCCGGCGGATCACGATCCTGGCGAGCTCGCTTCTCGGGACCGGGCAATCGGGAATATGGACCGGGATGGCGTTGCCGGTCAGGACCTCCGCCCCCCGCTCCGACCGGTCGATGACCACGGCCTCGAGCTCCCTCCCGAGAAAACGCTGCCGGAACCGGAAGTCCTTCAGCGCCGCGAGGCGCCGGAGGGCTCTGGCCCGTTCCGTGACGACTCCCGTTGGAAGCTGCGGCCGGGCCGCGGCGGGTGTCCCCGGCCGCGGCGAATAAGGGAAGACATGGGCATATGTCAGCGCCGACCGGTCGAGGAAGCTTCGCAGCTCCTCGAAATCGGCCTCGGTCTCGCCCGGGAAACCGACCATGAGGTCCGCCCCGAGCGCCGCCTCGGGGACAAGACGCGCCAGATCATCCAGAAGGGCCTCGTAGACGCCCTCGTCGACCGGGCGGCCCATCGTCCGGAGGACGCGGTGCGAGGCGTGTTGCAGCGAAAGATGGAAGTGAGGGCAGATCCCGCCGTCACCGGCGACCCGGGCCATGAGTCCGGCGTCCGTCTTGCGCGGGTCGAGGGAGCTCAGCCTCAGCCGGGCGCCCTCCGCCGACGGTCCGAGGCGGTCGAGGAGATGCCCGAGCGAGGTCCGCGGTTCGAGATCTTCCCCGTAGGAGGAGAGATGGATGCCGGCCAGGACGATCTCCCGAAAACCGCGGCCCGCCAGGGACCTGACGGACGCCGCGACGTCCCCCGGAGGGACGCTGCGGCTCCGTCCCCGGACACCGGGGATGACGCAGAACGCGCACCGGCCGTCACAGCCGTCCTGGACCTTAAGATAGGCGCGGGCCCGCAGGTGATCCGCCTCCGTGGGCGCGGCCGCAGAGGCCGCCGCGCGTCGGACGTCAAGTCCCGCCACGATGCCGGCGAGATCGGGCTTGGCGCTCTGGGGCAGGACGGACACGACC
This sequence comes from Candidatus Aminicenantota bacterium, assembly GCA_026393955.1. Classification (GTDB taxonomy): domain Bacteria; phylum Acidobacteriota; class Aminicenantia; order Aminicenantales; family Saccharicenantaceae; genus RBG-16-66-30. The sequence goes on along the minus strand of JAPKZE010000181.1, from coordinate 77 downwards.
CCCGGCAGCCCGGCGATCTCGGCCGGCGCCCGCTCGGCGTAGCAGCCGGTGACTACGATCCGGGTCCGGGGATTGCC
>JAPKZE010000281.1 GCA_026393955.1 Candidatus Aminicenantota bacterium | reverse complement strand
CTCGGCCACGATCAGGTCGCCGACGTCCTTCTGCGGCTGAACGGTGACCTTGCAGCCGACCTTTTTGAATTCCCGCGCCGCGAAGGCCACGCAGGCGTCGACCGCTTTCTTGTCCTGGGTCGGCGATTCGAGCGTCACGAGCTGTTTGAGCAGGTGGACGAGTTCGCCTAGACGGGAGCGGAAATATAGCCGGAAATCCATTCGGCACTCCAACGGGGATAAGAAAAAATCACTTTATCACAGAGACCGCGGAAAAGCACTCCTTTGTCTTGATTTGGCCGATTTTTTCCCATAGAGTAGACGAGAGGCGGCCGCGCCCCGGGATTTCCGGAATGACCAAGAGATCGATACTCGCCCTCAGCCTTCTGCTCGCCGCGACGGTGGCGCTCACCGGCGAGATCTTCTATCCTTGGAAGGACACCTTCATCGGGGCGCTGGACGCGGCCGGCTGGGCGGGGCTGGTCATCGCCCCGACGGCGGACTCCGCCTTCGCCTTTGTCCTCCGGGTCGAGCGGGAAGGGGAGGCCGCCGAGGGCGCCGATTTCTATGACCTCGTCTCCCAAGTCGGCGCCCACTCCCCGGACGGGCTCTATGCCCGGATGCGCTTCGACCTGGGTCTGCCGTTCAAGCTCGGCCGCGCGACACCCATCCTGCTGAAGCCCTCGCCGCGGCGTCAGGCCCTCACGGTCGAATGGTCGCGCCGTGACGAGAAGACGGTCATCGGCCGGATCGTCTACCCCGCCGACGTCCGGATCACCATCCTCCATTATTTTCCCTGGGGTCTCAAGGGCGAGTACGCGCTCCTCGATGACGGCCAGGTCCGGGGCCGCGCCGGAGGATCCTCGGTCCAGGCCTACCGCATCTGGACGAGCCGGGCCGGCGAACCCGCTCCGGGGCCGCCCGGCGGCCTGGCCTGCACCTACGCTCCGGGCCCGGACCGCATGCTCGCCTTCGCCGCAGGCGTCGGCGAGTCGGACGGCCGCGTGTCCGACCGTCTCTTCCGCTACAGGAACGCCGAGGCCATCGGCGCGCTCCTCGACGACGAGGCCCAGGTCTACGAAGAGAAGCGGGTCAAGGCCCGCGGTTTGTACGCGGGGGTTCCCGAGGCCATCACCAACAGCCTGCACTGGAACGTCCTCTACCAGCCGGGCAGCCACCGGCTCTATGCGCCGGCCGGACGGGCCTGGATCTTTCCCCGGCCGGACCGCGGTCAGGACGACTGGACGCTCTTCTCCGGCGGCGCGTTCCTGACCCCGCTCGGCCTGGCGCTCGAAAGCCAGAAGCTGGCCGTGGACGCCCTCCGGGCCGTCCTCGAGACGCAGTACCCCAACGGCAATATCCCGAACTGGCGCGGCCGCTCGAGCGGGTCGGCCGACCGGTCCCAGCCCCCGGTCGGCGCGTTCGTCGTCCTGAAGCTCTTCGAGCGGCTGGGCGACCTCGAGCTGCTGCGGTATGCCTACCCGTACCTCCAACGCTGGCACGACTTCTGGACGGCGCCGCGGCCGGGCGGCCTGCCCCGCCGCGACGGCAACGACGACGGGCTGCTCGAGTGGGGATCGGACACGGCCCTGGTCGGCAAGAGCGTCCCGTCCTGGGAAAAGACCGCCTCGGGACGGATGAGGGCCGGCTGGGAATCCGGCCAGGACGACCTGCCGGACTGGGACGACGTCCCGTTCAACGAAGAGACCGGGACGCTGGCCATGAACTGCGTCGACCTGAACTCGCTCTACGCCCTGGACGCCTGGTGCCTGGCGGAGATCGCCGCGGTGCTCGGCCGCCCGCTCGATATCGAACGGTACCGGGCCCAATACGAGCGGACCAAGGCGCTTATCAACGCCAGGCTCTGGAACGAGAAGGACGGGTTCTATTACGACCGTTTCTGGGACGGCCGTTTCTCCGTCCACAAGGCGGCTTCGGCGTTCTTCCCCCTCATCGCCCGGATCCCCGACGAGGCCCGGGCCCAGCGGATGCTCAAGCACCTCCTCGACCCAAAGCAGTTCTGGGGCGATTTCGTCATTCCCTCGATCTCCCGCGACGATCCGGCTTTCCGGCCCGAGAACCAGCAGTCGTGGCGCGGCGCGGTCCGGCCGGTGGCGAACTATTTCGTCTACCAGGGGCTCAAGGCCTACGGCTTCGACGCCGTCGCTTCCGAGTTCGCCCGCAAGAGCGCCGAGATGTTCCTCCGGAGCTGGCAGAGCTTCGGCCTCTCGCCCGAGAATTTCGATTCCCTCACGGGCGAGGCCGGCGGCGACCGCTACCAAAGCGCCGGCCCCCTGGCCGCCCTGATTGCCATGGAGGAGTATCTCGATTTCACGCCGCAGGAGGGCTTCCGCTTCGGCATCCTCAAGCCCGACGCCAAGGGCCGGCTCTCGCGGGTCCTGATCCAAGGCCGGCATTACGAGGTCGAGGTCTCGAACTCGTCCACGGTCCTGCGCGAGGAAGGTCAGACGCTCCTCAGCGTCGACGGTGGCGCCGTCATCCGCCGCTTCCTGTACAACGAATCGGAGGTCTCATTCGCGTTCAAGAGCTTGGCCCGGCGGGACATCCGGCTCCGGTTCCTGAAGAAGGGCAAGTACCAGTTGCTCGTCGACGGCCGGGTGGTGGACGTGTTCTCCGGAAGCAGCCGGACCTTCGAGGTCGGCGACGGCGAGCACACCGTCCTCGTCCAGCTGCTCGAGGATCTCGAAAAGGAGAGTCCATCATGACGCATTACACGAGACGCGATTTTC
>JAPKZE010000102.1 GCA_026393955.1 Candidatus Aminicenantota bacterium | reverse complement strand
GGGCCTGTTCACGGACCCGGACGACGGCGTGGAGCCTCACTTCTTGACTTTCCTCCAGTCGGCGAGAAAGCGCTCGATGCCGATGTCCGTCAGCGGATGGCGGACGAGCTTCTCCATGACCGCGAATGGAACGGTGGCGATATCGGCCCCGATCCGGGCGGCTTCGATGACGTGGCGGGGATGGCGGACGCTGGCAACGATGACCTCGGTCGTGAACCGGTAGTTCTCGAAGATCTCGACGATCTCCTCGATGAGGGCCATGCCGTCCTCGGCGATGTCGTCGAGGCGCCCGATGAAGGGGCTGACGAAGCGGGCCCCGGCCTTGGCCGCGAGCAGGGCCTGGCCCGCGGAGAAGACGAGGGTCATGTTGACCGCGACGCCCTCGGCGTGGAGCGTCTTCGTGGCCTTGAGGCCTTCCAGACCGACGGGGATCTTGACGGCGATGTTGGGCGCGATCCGGGCCAGCGCCCGGGCCTCGACGACGATCTCGCCGGCCTGGAGCGACACACACTCGGCGCTGACGGGTCCGGGCGTCAGGGCGCAGATGGCCCGGATGTTGTCCTCGAAGGAGACGCTCTCCTTGGAGCAGAGGGACGGATTGGTGGTGACCCCGTCGAGGACGCCCCAGCCGGCGACTTCGCGGATCTCGTCGAGATTGGCCGAATCCAGGAACAGCTTCATGAATCCTCCTAGGCGCTCGGGCGCGTGAACGTGTTCGAAAGCACGCCGATCCCCTCGATCTGGACGTCGACCCGGTCGCCGGGCGCGGTCGGCCCCACTCCGGCCGGCGTGCCCGTGGCGATGATGTCGCCGGGCTCGAGGGTCATGATCCGGGACAGGAACCGGACCAGGAACGGGATAGAGAAGATCAGGTTCGCGGTCGTCCCCGACTGGACGAGCTTGCCGTTGAGGAAGGTCTTCAGCCGCAGCCCGGACGGATCGAGCCCCGTCGCGATGCACGGGCCGGCCGCCGCGAAGGTGTCGAAGCCCTTGGCCCGGGTGAACTGGACGTCCTTGGTCTGCAGGTCGCGGGCCGTGATGTCGTTGAAACAGGTGTAGCCGAGGATGGCGTCGTCGACGGGGTCGTCGTCGCGGAGACGGCGGGTCCTCTTCCGGATGACGACGGCGACCTCGCCCTCGTAGTCGACCCGGGCCGAGGCCGGCGGCTGGACGACGGCATCGAGGTGGCCGATGAGCGCCGTCGGCGGCTTGAGGAAGATGAGCGGCTCCTCCGGCAGGGGGTTGCCCAGCTCCTGGGCGTGCTCCCTGTAGTTGCGGCCGATGCCGATGATCTTGGAGGGCAGAACGGGCGGCAGGACGTGGACGTCGCCGATGGGCACCGGGCTCGGGCCGATCTTGAAGTCGCCGAAGACCGACCCGACGATCGGGAAGAGATACTCCTCCTTGAGGACACCCAGGAGGACCCTCTTGCGGTAGCGGAAGCGGTAGATCTTCACGGTCGTTCTCCGGCCTTCAGGATACACCCTCCGGGGGCGGACGGTCCAACGGCGGCGAGCCTGCGGGCGGCCTCGACGGCGGCCGGCGCCGTGAACTCCGAGGCGCGGCCCTTCCGGTCGAAGACCCGGACCGTGAAGGCCAACGTGGCCGGGGCGGCGAACGACGGCGGGAGGACGTAGGAGAAGGTCATGGTCCCCGGCGCTTCGCCGGCCGTTCCGGCCATGGCCTCGAACTCCGCCCGCGGGATCCTGCGGACGAGCCGGCCCTTCTTCTCGACCTCATCGGTCGTCAGGGCCCGGCCGGCGGCCGGAAGCTCCCGCTCGAAGACCCAGACTTCGACCGTCTCGAGCGCCTCGACCGGCTTTCCGGAGACGGCCTTGACGGGGTTCGTCCACCGGACCAGGACCGCGCCGTCGCCCGCGACGGCCGTCAGTCCTTCGACGGCCATGGGCGCCCGCCCCGGAGGCAGCCCGAGCGGTCCCTTCCGCCCGCATCCCGGGGCCAGGGCCAGACCCAGCCCGAGGAGGAGCGTCGCGAACGTCTTGGCCATCACAGGATGAAGCGCCGCAAGTCCTGGCTGACGAGGATGTCTTTCAGATGGTCCCGGACGTAATCCCGGTCGATGCGGATGGACTTCTCGGCGGTGTCCGGGGCGGCGAAGGAGATGTCCTCCATGACCTTCTCCACGACGGTGTGGAGGCGCCGGGCCCCGATGTTCTCGGCGTCGGCGTTGACCTTCTCGGCGATGTCGGCGATCTCGTCGACGGCGTCCGCCGTGAAGGCCACGCTCACTCCCTCCGTGCCCATGAGGGCCTCGTACTGGTGGAGGAGGGCGTTGGCGGGCTCGGTCAGGATGCGCACGAAATCGTCCTTGGCGAGCGGCGTGAGCTCGACCCGGATGGGAAAGCGCCCCTGGAGCTCGGGGATGAGGTCGGAGGGCTTGGAGACGTGGAAGGCCCCGGCGCCGATGAACAGGATGTGGTCGGTCCGGACGAGGCCGAAGCGCGTGTTGACGGTCGTGCCCTCGATGATCGGCAGGAGGTCGCGCTGGACGCCCTCGCGGCTGACGTCGGGCCCGCGGCCGGATTCGCGGCCGGCGATCTTGTCGACCTCGTCGAGGAAGATGATGCCGGACTGCTCGACGCGCTCGACGGCCAGCCGCGCGACCTGGTCCATGTCGACCAGGCGCTTCTCCTCCTCCTCGAGGACGAGCTCCCGGGCCTCCTTGATCTTCATGCGCCGGCGCTTGGTCCGGCCGCCCAGGAAGCCGGGCAGGAGCTCCTGGATCTGGAAGCCGATCTCCTCGACGCCGGAGTTGGAGACGACCTCGAGGGGCGGCGTCGTCTTCTCCTTGACCTCCAGCTCGACGGTCCGGTCGTCGAGGAGGCCGTCGCGGAGCTGGGCCCGCAGCTTCTCGCGGGTGTCGTGCATCCGCGTCTCCTCCTCAGCCTCGCCGGCCGCGGGGTCGCGGGGACGCGACGGCGGCAGGAGGATGTCGAGCAGCCTCTCCTCGACGGCGGCCCGGGCCTTGCCTTCGATCTCGGCGATCTTCTCCTGCTTGACCATGTCCACGGAGATACGGACGAGGTCGCGGATCATGGACTCGACGTCCCGTCCGACGTAGCCGACCTCGGTGAACTTGCTGGCCTCGATCTTGAGGAAGGGCGAGCAGGTCAGCTTGGCCAGGCGCCGCGAGATCTCGGTCTTGCCGACCCCCGTCGGACCGATCATGAGGATGTTCTTGGGGGCGATCTCGTCGGCCAGATCGGGCGGGAGCTTGCGCCGCCGGAAGCGGTTGCGCAGGGCGATGGCCACGGCCTTCTTGGCCGCTTTCTGGCCGATGATGTACTTGTCGAGCTCGGCGACGATCTGCCGCGGCGTGAGCTCGGCGTCGGGGTCGTCGGCGGGAGGCCGCTCGAGCGACTCGGGCAGGACGATCGGCATTCAGAGCTCCTCGACGGTGATCACGGCGTTGGTATAGACGCAGATGTCGGCGCTGATCCTCAAGGCCTCCTCGGCGACGGCCCGGGCGTCGAGGCCGGTGTGTTTGAGGAGGGCCCGGGCCGCGGCCAGGGCGTAGGGCCCGCCCGAGCCGATGGCCAGGATGCCGTCGTCGGGCTCGATGACGTCGCCGGTGCCGGAGATGAGAAGCGAGGTCTCGGCGTTGGCCACGACGAGGAGGGCATCGAGCTGGCGCAGGGCCTTCTCCATGCGCCAGTCTTTGGCCAGCTCGATCGCGGCGCGGGAGAGATTGCCGCGGTACTCCTCGAGCTTGGCCTCGAACCGGGCGAACAGGGCGAACGCGTCCGAGGTGGAGCCGGCGAAACCGGCCAGGATGTCGCCCTTGCCCAGGCGCCGGATCTTCTGGGCCGTCTGTTTGAGGACGGTCTGGCCCATGGTGACCTGGCCGTCGGCGGCCATGGCTGTTCTCCCCTTGTGGCGGACGCAGATGACGGTCGTCGAACGGATCATGGATTCACCTGTTATCATGTTCCCATGATATAAGATAGGAACAATCAAGTAAAGGAAGCGGCCGAGAGCCCGAGGGGCTCCGCTCAAGGCTCTGCTCTGAGGTCAACCCTAGCTCCCCGGCCCCCCGGCGGCGGGAAGCGGACTCTTGGGAGCGACCCGGCAGAATCGGGGCTGAGCACCCGAAGCCGCGATTCTGCGAAATATCGGAAGAGAGGTGTTCTCTTCAGATGTTTCCCAGCACCGCTCCTCCGAGCTGCTCCGGAGCGGTGCTGATGGTCGCTGCGAAGACTCCGCTCCCTGCCGGTCCCCCCTCCACCACGGGGATCTGCGAGGCGACACCCGTCGCCGCCGCGAGAGGGAAACCCGGAGATGGGAGAAGATCCCATTTTATTGGGCCTTCTTAGAACTCGATAGATGTCCTTTATCGACCTTTATCTTTTTCCGGAGCTTCAGGCCCGATAACCTCAGGGGCTCCGGCTTGGCTTGAGCTCTTGGGATCCTCCGCCTTTGGGGTCGTTTTCCGGTTTGGGCTTCCGCTGCCTTCGACGACCTTTTCGGCCGGCTCAGGCTTTTTCGATTCGAAGCGCTTCTTCGTCGTCAGCTTGGCCGTCTTCTGCCATTTCGCTTCTCTCGAGATCTCCGCCTTCCCCCTCGCGACCCTGTACGCTGAGGCCGTTAGATTTAATTTCGCCATGATTCTAGAACCTCCTTACTGTGCTTGCCCGAATGGCGCGCTCATCATCCAAGCCACTCCAGAAGGGCGCGAACACTGCCGGTGGCCAGGGCGATGCTCGAATCCGCCGCTCCATAATACACGTTGATGGTATCGCCGTCGGGAGCGATGGTGCAGCCGCAGGGGAACACGACGTTGCCGACGTCCCCGTGCAGTTCGTAATGCGCTTCCGGGCCGAAGAACCACTCATCGCTGCGCTTGAGGCAACGATCCGGTGCGTTCAGATCAAAGAGAGCGAGCCCCAGCCGGTAAAGCGATCCGGCCGCGGTCTGCCGCACGCCATGGTAGATCATCAGCCAACCTGCGGGAGTTTCGATGGGCGGCGGGGAGAGGCCGATCTTATTGGCATCCCACCACCCGCCGCGCCGGCATTCCAACATCAGCTTGTGGCCGCCCCAGTGGCGCAGGTCGGGCGAATAGGATATCCAGATATTGGCTCTGGGAGAACTGACGGGGCGATGGATCAACGCCCAGCGACCGCCGATACGGCGAGGCAGCAGGGCCGCGTCTTTGTCTTCCGGCGGCATGATCACGCCGTAGCGCTCGAAGCGGCGGAAATCTTCCGTGAGCGCCAGGGCGACACCCGGGCCCTCACGTGTGTAGGCGGTATAGACGACGGCGTACTTGCTCAATTCGGGAAGATAGGTGATGCGCGGATCTTCAATTCCCCACATTTCTTCCGGAAAGTTCTTGGGATCAGCCGACAGGGTGGGCTGGGGATCTATCTGCCAATCGCCTTTGCCGTCGGCGGACCGGGCCGCACAGAGATGAGACTGGCCACGACGATCCTCCACGCGGCACAGAAGCAACGTCGTGCCGTCAGGCAGCCGTGCCGCGCCGGGGTTGAACACGCTGTTGATCGGATAGGTCCAATCGGCGGCGGTCAAGATGGGGTTGCGCTCATGACGGCGAAAGAGCTCGGGGTGATGATTGTTCATGGGGATCGTGTCTCCAGAGATAACAGCGCATTCTCAGCCAGGCGCAATTCCAGCAGGGCCTGGAGAAAGGCGAGTGTCGATTCCGCGCCTTGATTCTCGTTCGGACGGTCGGGATGCAAGCCGTCTCGACAGCCGCCGGTCGTCGGGTCGTAGATAGGGAGGCTGAGGTCGTTGCGCCCGATGAACCAATCGAAGGCCCGGCGGGCTTCCTTGTTCCAGCGTTTGTCTCCGGTGACCCGATAGGCTTCGAGGCAGGCGGATACCATCGCTTGGGCTTCCACCGGCTGTTGATCGAACCGGGCCCGTCCGCCGCCGCGCTGATAAAAGCCGTCGGACCCGATAGGGACAAAATGCCCCCCGCCCGCTTCCGAGCGTTGCAGATCAGCCAGCCAGCTAAGTGACTCCAGCCCGGCTTCGGCCATGTCCTTATTCGCCATCCATCGGCCGCACATCAACAAGGCATGCGGCAACGCGGCGTTGCAATAACTCAGCTCATCCTCGAACCATCGCCATTCGTCCGACCGGTGGCTTTGATACAGGGTCAGCAGCCGCCCGGCCAGTTCCTCCCGGACTTGGCTGGCCCTCCGGTCACCCGCAAACCGCTGTAGATACTCATGGATGCCGATGAGTGCGAACGCCCAGGCCCTCGGACTGGTCGTGTCGTGAATGGCCGGCAAGGCCTGCTCGAACAGCCAGCCGGCCATCCCATGGAGGGCGGGTGTGGTCGTAACGCCCAAGACAGAGCCCAACGCCCATAAGGCCCGGCCATGGCTATCGTCCGAGCCGCTATCCTCCCGCCAGTTGCGCTGGTAATCCATGAAGTTGCGAAAACGCCTGGTCTTGGTATTGAAGGCATACGAGAGGAAGGCGAGATAGCGTGATGCCAATTCGAAGGACTCTTTGATGCCCAGCGACTCGATGAGGGCGCTCACCATCAGGGCCCGGGCATTGTCATCGGTGCAATAGCCCTCACGATAGTTGGGGACCGTGAAAATGGCGTGCTGCAACATGCCG
>JAPKZE010000295.1 GCA_026393955.1 Candidatus Aminicenantota bacterium | reverse complement strand
CGACTGGGCCGGGGCCGCGCGAAAAGGCCCGGTCCTGATCATCGTCCTGGAGGCGCCGGACCGGACGTCCTGCGACGGCCTGCTCGGCCGGGCCGAAGAAAGAGCCGCCGCCGTCAAAATCCCGTAGCCCGGACCGCCGTCCGGCAGGAGGACACCGCGCATGACCGACCGGCCCGGGATCTACGACCGGGTGGTCATCAAGGGCGCAAAGAAGGCCTGAGGGGGAAGGGGCCGGCTATTTCCTGGGATCCGGCTTCGGGTGGTGCTGGGTGCCGTCGTCGCACGGCTCGCCGGCGTCCTCGCTGCGGGCCATCTCGGAATTGGACGCGGACGTGCAGAACGGCAGCGCCTCCATCTCCTTCTTGCAGCAGAGAGGGACGGGCTTGCCTTTCTCGACCGGGGTCTCCTTCCCGCAGACCGCACAGGTATAGACGATATCGCTCATGGCACGCTCCTTCTGTCGTTCTCGTGCTCCTATCTTATCACCTCGCCGGGGTCCCCTCAATAGGGGGACATGTACCCGAGGCCGCAGTTGGCGATTGACAGCCGTTCCGCTATTCTTGTAGTGTCTGAGGGAGCAACGAACCTATGGACCTCAAGAAAGATCTCGTCCTCGGCAACTACCGCCTCATCGAGAAGCTCGGCGCGGGCGGCATGGGCGTCGTCTGGAAGGCCCGCGACCTCAAGCTCGACCGCGACGTGGCCGTCAAGTTCCTGCCCGAGGCCGCCGTCGGCGACCCCGAGCGGCGGGCCTTCTTCGAGCGCGAGGCCAAGGCCGTCGCCGCCCTGAGCCACCCCAACATCGTCACCATCTTCGCCGTCGACGAGGCCGACGGCGCGACCTTCTTCACCATGGAGCTCGTCGACGGCCAGCCCCTGTCGAAGCTCATCGAGCCCGGCGGCGTGTCCCTCGAGCGCTTCCTCGACCTGGCCCTGCCGCTCGCCGGGGCCGTGGCCGCCGCCCACGCCCGCGGCATCATCCACCGCGACCTCAAGCCCCAGAACATCATGATCGACACGACCGGGGCGCTCAAGATCCTCGACTTCGGCCTGGCCCGCATCCTCCCGCCCCTGCCCCACGTCCTCGGCCGGGACGACGACGCCACCACGGCCACCGTCGACGCCGATTTCGCCGGCACCATCGCCTACATGTCCCCGGAGCAGCTGCGGAGCCTGCCGCTCGACCATCGCACCGACCTCTTTTCGCTCGGCGTCGTCCTCTTCGAATGGGCCACCGGGCGCCTGCCCTTCGGCGGCAAGACCGGGGCGGAGCGGATCGCCGCCGTGCTCAAAGAGGAGCCCCGCTCGGCGGCCGAGCTCAACGCGCGCCTGCCCCGCCAGATCGACCGCATCCTCCGCCACTGCCTGGAGAAAGAGCCGCGCTATCGCATGGCCTCGGCCCGGGACCTCAAGGAGGAGCTCGAGGCCCTTCACCAGGCCGCGGCCCAAGGCCAGGAGGCCCCGCTGCCGTCCATCGCCGTCCTGCCCTTCGCCGACATGAGTCGGGAGAAGGACCAGGGCTATTTCTGCGAAGGCATCGCCGAAGAGATCATCAACGCCCTCTGCCGCCTCCAGGGCCTCCGGGTCGCCTCCCGGACCGGCTCGTTCCAGTTCAAGGATTCGGCGGCCGACCTCCGCGAGATCGCCAACGCCCTCCGCGTCGACACCGTCCTCGAGGGCAGCGTGCGGAAGTCCGACCATCGGCTCCGCATCACGGTCCAGCTCATCGAGGCCGGCCGGGGCTTCCATCTCTGGTCGGAATCCTACGACCGGGAGCTCCGCGACGTCTTCGCCATCCAGCAGGAGATCGCCCACGCCGTCGTCCGGGCCCTCCAGGTCACCCTCAGCCCGCAGGAGAAGGGCGCCCTGGCCGAGGTCCCGACGAGCCAGGTCCAGGCCTACGATTATTACCTGCGGGGCCGGAGCTTCTATTACCGCTACGGCCGCCACGACATCGAATTCGCCCTCCAGCTCTTCTCCCGGGCGACCGAGCTCGACCCCGAGTACGCCCTGGCCCAGGCCGGCCTGGCCGACTGCTGGTCGTACATCTATCTCTACGCCGAGCGGAAGGACTCCGTCCGCCAGCAGGCCGAAGCGGCCGGCCGGCGGGCCGTCGAGCTGGCCCCCGAAGCGGCCCAGGCCCAGGCCTCGCTGGCGGTGGCCCTGTCCCTCGGCAGCCACAAGGAGGAAGCGCAGGCCGCCTTCGAAAAGGCCATCCGGCTCGACCCGACGCTCTTCGAAGCCTGGTATTTTTACGCCCGCCAGGCCTTCGCCGGCGGCGATATGCCCAAGGCGGCGTCGCTCTACGAGGAGGCCATGCGGGTCCGGCCCGAGGACTTCTATTCGCCGCTCCTCATCGCCCAGGTCTACCAGGAGCTGGGACGGCCCGAGGACGCCCGGACGGCCCGGGAGCGCGGCGTGGCCCTGGTCGAAAAGCACATCGACCTCCACCCCGACGACGCCAGAGCTCTCTACATGGGCGCCAACGGCCTCGTCGCCCTGGGCCGGAAGGAGAAGGGCCTCGAATGGGCCCGGCGGGCCCGCCGCATCGACCCCGACGACCCGATGCTCCTCTACAACCTCGGCTGCATCCACTCGCTGGCCGGGGACATCGAGGAGGCCGTCGACTGCCTGGAGCGGGCCGCGAGCGGCGGCCTCCTGCAGAAGGGCTGGTACGAGCACGACAGCGACCTCGACCCCCTGCGAGGCCACCCGCGCTTCAAGGCCCTGCTCGAGAGGATGTGAGGGACCGCGCATGGCCATCCTGGTCAAGGCCTCCGGACTGACGAAAAAGTACGGCGACCTCGTCGCCGTGGCCGGCATCGACTTCGAGATCCGCGAAGGCGAGTGCTTCGGCTTCCTCGGCCCGAACGGGGCCGGCAAGACGACGACGGTGCGGATGATCCACTGCGTCTCGCCGGTGACGTCGGGGATCCTCACGGTCGGCGGGATGCCGTCGGGGATCAACAACCGGGGGCTCAAGATGATCACCGGGGTCATCCCCCAGGAGATCAACCTCGACAACGACCTGACCGTCGCCGAGAACCTCGTCGTCTTCGCCCGCTTCTTCGACATCGGCCGCCGGGAGGCCAAGGCCCGCATCGCCGAGCTGCTCCGCTTCGTCGAGCTCGAGGCCAAGGCCGGGAGCAAGATCTCGGACCTGTCGACGGGCATGAAACGGCGCCTGCTCATCGCCCGGGCCCTGATCAACCGCCCCCGCCTCATCGTCGCCGACGAGCCGACGACGGGCCTCGATCCCCAGGCCCGCCACCTCATCTGGCAGCGGCTCCGCCAGCTCAAGACCCAGGGCACGACGCTCGTCCTGACCACCCAGTACATGGAGGAGGCCCAGCAGCTCTGCGACCGGATCGTGGTCATGTACCAGGGCCGGATCCTCAAGGAAGGCACGCCGGCCAGCCTCGTCGAAGGCGAGATCGGCCGGGAGGTCGTCGAAATCCGGGTGCCGCCGGAGGACGACGCGAAGATCCTCGGCCACCTCGCCGGCTTCGACTGCGCCCACGAGCGCGTCGGCGACACGCTTTATTTCTACTGCCGGGAGGGGCACGGCCTGATGAAGAAGCTCCTCGAGCTCGACCTGCCCAACACCCTGAACCGGCCGGCGACCCTCGAGGACGTCTTCCTCAAGCTCACGGGACGGAGCCTCCACGAATGAGCCTGTCCTACCGCATCGCCTACGTCTTCCTGCGGAACCTCTATTCTTATAAGAGGTTCATCGTCCCGACCTTCCTGGTCAGCTTGGTCGAGCCCCTGTTCTATCTAGTCACCTTCGGCATCGGCATGGGCGCCTACATGGGCGCCTTCGGCGGACAGCCTTACCTCCACTTCCTGGTCCCCGGCGTCCTGGCCACGGCGGCGATGATGTCCTCGTCGTTCGAGTGCCTCTACGGGACCTACATCAAGATCGTCCACGAGAAGGTCTACGACTCCCTGATCGCGACGCCCGTCTCGGCCGACGAGGCCGTGGCCGGAGACATCGCCTGGGCCTCGTTCCGCGGCCTCGTCAGCGGGTCCCTCATGATGGGCGTGGCCCTGGTCATGGGGGTCGCCCCGGCGTCTCTCTGGCGGGCCGCCCTCCTCATCGTCTTTCTGGTCTTCATCGGCGTCCTTTTCGGCTCCCTGGCCATGATCGTCACGTCCGTCGCCCCGAGCTTCGACTTCTTCAGCTACTACACCGAGCTCGTCGTCACCCCGATGTTCTTCTTCTCGGGGGTCTTCTTCCCGCTCGACAACTTCCCCGGCTGGATGAAGACCCTGGCCGAGTTCCTGCCGCTGACCCACGCCGTCCGCATCTCCCGGGCAGTGTTCACCGGACAGCCCGCGCCCGGGCTCGGCTGGAGCCTGGCCGGGCTGGTTGCCCTGGCGGCCGTCGTCTTCACCGTCTCCATCCGCATGATGCGGAAACGCCTGATCAAGTAGGAGCGCGCCATGGCCTCTCGGACCTGCCGGACCGCCGCGTCCTCGACGCTCGCCCTCGTCCTCCTGCTGGCCGCCTCGCCGGGCCCGGGCGGCACCCCGCCCTCTCAAGACAAGGAAACGATCGGGGCCAAGTCCGGCGGGCGCACGGTCGTCCCGGTCAACCAGGTCGTGACGCCGCACGGGATCACGTCGACCCTGCCCGGGATGCGGCCCCAGGCCCTGGCCTTGTCCCCCGACGGGACCCTGCTCGCGGTCGCCGGCAAGACGCCCGAGCTCGTCATCATGGACCCCGTCACGCTCAAGGTCCTGCAGGAGGTCCCCCTGCCGGCCGAGGAGCAGGAGGAACAGCACCCCGAGGCGGTCTCGCCGATGATCCTCGATCCCGACGAGGAGGGCCAGCTGAGCTACACCGGCCTCGTCTTCGCGCCCGACGGCCGCCGGATCTACATGAGCAACGTCGACGGCAGCATCAAGGTCTTCAGCGTCGACCCGGACGGCGGCGTCGAACCGTCGTACACGATCCCGCTCCCGCTGGCCGGCGCGCCGCGGCGGGCCGAGGAGATCCCGGCCGGGCTGGCCCTCTCGCCCGACGGCCGCCAGCTCTACGTCTGCGCCAACCTCTCCAACCGCCTGCTCGCGATCGACACGAAGGACCCCGAGATCGTGCGGGCCTTCGACGTCGGGGTCGCGCCCTTCGACGTCGTCCTGGCCGCCGGCAAGGCCTACGTCAGCAACTGGGGCGGGCGCCGGCCGCAGCCGGGAGACTTGGCCGGCCCGTCCGGCCAGGGCGTCGAGGTCAGGGTCGACCCGGTCCGGCATATCGCCAGCGAGGGCTCGGTCAGCGTCATCGACCTCTCGACGGGGCGGACCAAGGCCGAGATCCTCGTCCATCTTCACGCCTCGGCCCTGGCCGTCTCGCCCGACGGGCGCTGGGTCGTCTGCGCCAACGCCGCCTCGGACAACCTCAGCGTCATCGACACGGCGACCGACGCCGTGGCCGAGACGATCTGGCCCAAGGCCTCGCCGGCCGACATCTTCGGCGCCTCGCCCAACGCCCTGGCCTTCGCGGCGGACGGCAAAACGCTCTACGTCGCCAACGGCACCCAGAACGCCGTTGCCGTCGTCGATTTCAATCCGAAAAAGAAGAAGTCCAAGCTCAAAGGCCTGATCCCCGCGGGCTGGTTCCCGGGCGCTCTCGCGGTCGATCCCCGTCACGGTCACGAAACGGTCTATGTCGCCAACATCAAGGGGCTCGCGGCCGACAAGACGCCGTACGAGCCGACCGGGGGGTCGGGGTTCAACTCCCACCAGTACGTCGGTTCGGTCACGATGTTCAGCGCCCCCCGGCTGCGGGATCTCTGGGCCTTGTCCGACATCGTCTACGCCAATTACCGCAGCGAGCGCATCTCCCAGGCCTTCCTCAAGCCCCGGGCCAACCAGCCGCCCCAGCCCGTCCCGGAGAGGATCGGCGAGCCGAGCGTCTTCAAGCACGTCATCTACGTCATCAAAGAGAACCGGACCTACGACCAGGTCCTCGGCGACGTCGCCGCCGGCAACGGGGATGCGTCCCTGTGCATCTTCGGCGAGAACGTGACGCCAAATCAGCACAAGCTCGTCCGGGAGTTCGCCCTGCTCGACAACACCTACTGCAGCGGCATCCTCAGCGCCGACGGCCACCAGTGGTCGACGGCGGCCTTCGGGACCGAT
>JAPKZE010000343.1 GCA_026393955.1 Candidatus Aminicenantota bacterium | reverse complement strand
GAGGACAAGGGCGCGATGTCTTCTCAAGGCGGACCTCCGGGGGACAGATTCTCTCAGAGGCATTATATTCGCATCCCCGCGGCTCCCGCAACAGGCGGCGGAGGATCCGGCCGGGATGCCGGGTGGTATAATGGAGGACCTGCCCGCACGGCCTCGAGAGGGATTAGCCTGATAGCCGGGGAGCAGGGGAACCTTTCCCGGCCCCTTTTCGTCAATTCTGGCGTGGGACATGAAATAGACCTCTGGTCGCTCCGTATTACCGGGAGTAGGGGCCCCGGGGCTTTTTCGAACGAAGGAACACGGACATGAGCATAAAAAAGATCGTCGCCCTGGCCATCCTTCCCAGACCCCCGCCCCCAAGGAGCCCCTCCGGATCCCGCGCCTGACCGATACCCCCAAGATCGACGGCGTCCTCGACAATCCCATTTGGGAGACCCAGGCCCTCAAGATCGAGAATTTCGTCCAGCTCTCGCCCAAGGAGAACGGCGTCCCGACCGAGAAGACCGTGGCCTACCTCGGCTACGACGAAAAGAACCTCTACCTCGCCTTCCGGGCCTTCGACTCCCAGTCCTCCAAGGTCCGCTGCTCGATCACCAAGCGCGACAGCTGCATGGAGGACGACTGGGTCTTCATCATGCTCGACACGTTCAACGAGAAGCGCCGGGCCTTCTCCTTCCTCATCAATCCCGCCGGCGTCCAAATGGACATGATGCGCGTCGAAGAGGGCGGCAACGACAACATGGACGCCAGCTGGGACACCGTCTTCTATTCCGACGGCAAGATCGACGCTGAGGGATATACGGTCGAGATGGCCATCCCCTTCAAGAGCCTGCGCTTCCCGAACGACGACCTCAAGACCTGGAACCTCGTCCTTGGCCGCAACCTGCCCCGCACCGGCGAGGTCATCCTCTACGGCAGCTTCTCCCGCGACATCCCCGGGCTCCTGACCCAGGGCAAGCCGTTCGTCATCGAGGGGGCCGTCGAGCGGAGCCGCAACGTCGAGGTCATGCCCTTCCTGACCTCCCTCAAGAGCGAGGGGGAGAAGGTCCAATTCGAGCCCGGCGCCAACCTCAAGCTGGGATTGAGCTCCAACGCCACCCTCGACGCCACGATCAATCCGGACTTCAGCCAGATCGAGGCCGATGAGCCCAAGATCGACTATAACGTCCGTTACGCCCTGCGCTACGACGAGAAGCGGCCGTTCTTCCTGGAGGGCATGGAGATCTTCAGCTCGCCCGAGATCGAGACGGTCTACACGCGGCAGATCAACGACCCCATCTTCGGGGCCAAGGCCTCGGGCAAGACGGGCCGGTTCACCTACGGCGTGCTTTCGGCCTACGACATGCATCCGACCGAGAGCCTCTGGGACATCTCCGAAGGCTCCTCGATCACGAGCGAGACCAAGGCCTTTTCCAATATCTTCCGGACCAAGGCCGACGTCGGCTCCGGCTCCTACGTCGGCTTCACCCTGACCGACAAAGAGCTCGGCGCCGGCAACTGGAACCGCCTGGGCGGCTTCGACGGGCAGCTCCGGTTCAAGGACCGGGTCTTCTTCAGCTTCCAGGCCCTGGCCTCGGACACGAGTACTGAGGGCGATCGGACGTCCCTTTCTCCGGGACTCTACGGCGAGCTCTACTACACCGACAAGCACTGGACCTTCGGCGGCTTCTACAAGGCCATGGATCCCGAGTTCCAGGCCTCCTTGGGCTTCGTCAATCGGGTCGACTACCGGAGCGCCGGCGGCTTCGCCTCCTACCGCCTCTACCCCGACAAGAAATACCTCAACCAGGTCCAGTTCCGCATCCAGGGCGGCCAGCGCATGGGCTATGCCGACAGCGTGACCCAGGACACCTGGATCCGGCCCCAGGTCCAGTTCCGCCTGACCGAGTTCAACCAGGTCAACATCGGTTATGAGGCCGCGATGGAGCGTTTCGCCGGCGTCGATTTCAAGAAGCAGTCGCTTTCGATCGAGTCGCAGGTCACCTTCATCAGCTGGATGCCCTTTTTCTTCTTCTTCCAGACCGGCGACGAGATCAACTACGACGACGAAGACGCCTTCCTCGGCTACAGCAACACGTACGGCGTCTCGCTGACCTTCAAGCCCAGCAAGCGCCTCCAGCTCGGGACCGACTTCAGCAAACAGACCTTCTGGCGCTCGGCGGGCGGGGAGCAGCTCTGGGATTACAACCTCGTCCGCGAGAAGGTGACCTACCAGTTCAGCAAGACGCTCTCGGTGCGGGCCATCGTCGACTACAACTTCTTCGACAAGGAGGCCTTCGGCAGCCTGCTGGCCAGCTGGGTCCTCCGCCCCGGGACGCTCTTCTTCCTCGGCGTCGACAACGACTACCTCCGCGACGAGTACGGCCGCCTGACCGGGAACGGCTACAACGTCTTCGTCAAGTTCTCCTACTGGTGGCGCCTCTAAGAAGGGGTCAAACCTTATTTCTTATAATTCTTCCCTCCCGGCGGAACTTCATGATGGGTCGAAAATTATAAGAATTAAGGTTTGACCCCCTCTTAATCCTGGTGATACGATAGGCGGCACGGGAGCCGTCAATGGCCAAGTACCGCTGTCTCATTTGCCAATACATCT
>JAPKZE010000322.1 GCA_026393955.1 Candidatus Aminicenantota bacterium | reverse complement strand
CAGCCGCCAATAGTCGTCCGGGATCGCGGCCGGCGGGCTCGCGGCCAGGCGGACGACGGCCGAGGCGGCATCGGAGACGTTGAGAGACCGCCGGGCCCGATGGAACCCCCGGGCCATCGCGCGGGCCCAGGGATCATCCTCCTCCGGGACGGTCTCGACGAACCCCGGCTCGATCCCGATGCCGCGGACGGGGAAACGGAAGGCGACGCGCCGGTTGAGCTCCAAGGTGAAAAGGACGAGGGCGAGCTTCGATTGCCTGTACGCCCGGAGGCCGCTGTACCGCCGCCGGGACATCGGGTCCTCCCAGTCGATCGCCGTGCCCCGGTGGACGCCCGAAGTGACCGTGATGACCCGCGATTCCGCGGGCCGGATGAGGGCGGGAAAAAGCTCGCACGTCAGCAGGAACGCCGCGAGATAATTGACGGCGAACTGGAGCTCGTAACCGTCCTCGGTCCCGATGTACCCCTTCGTCACGGTCGAGGCGGCGTGGACGAGCCGGTCGAGCCGGCCCCCCGGCAGAGATTCGCGGATCTCGCCGGCCGCCCGGCGCACGTGGGCCAGGGAGGAGGGATCGGCGACGACGAAGCGGACGTCGGCCCTCGGGCCGGCGGCGCGGATCGCTTCCCCGGCGAGCCGGCACCGGGCGGCCTCCCGGTCGGTGCCGACGATCCTCATCCCGGCGGCGGCCAGCTGCCTGGCCGTCTCGAGGCCGAGCCCCGAGGCCGCTCCGGTGATGACACAGGTCTTTCTGTCGCTGCCGGTCATGTTCCTCCGTCCTTACAGCGGCTTTCTCCGCGCCCCCGGCCTTCTCGGATCCCCATCCCCGCGGGCATGATAGGCCGGCCGCCGGGGCGAGTTGTTAAGAAGATGTCAAAATTCGGTGAAAAGTCCCTTGTGCTGCCAGGCCGGGCAGAAAACAGATGTCTTCAGACTTCCCTATCGCCCGGCCGGTACTCGGGGAGCAGCCAGCATTATGCGAAATCGCTGCTCCCCGTAGTATAATCGGGCCGGTCATGAAGGATCAGGGGACGATCCGGGGCACCCTCGTCGTACCGCTCCTGGCCGGGGCGGCCGTCCTGGGCCTCACGCTGTTCGGCCTGATCAACCTGACCGGCCGAACGGGGCTCAGGAAGGCCCACGAGGCCCGGCGGATCGTCGGCGTCGATTCCTACGAGGTCCGGGGGTCGACGGACATCCGCTTCGTCCTCAGCCGGAAGAGGATCGGCGATCCCGTCGAGATCCGCTTCGGGCCGGACGATGGCCCCCCGGTCGTCCGCGATACCGTCATTCCTTATTATTCCCAACAGACCTTCCCCCTGGCGCTCGTCCTGATGGGCGGGTTCAGCTTCCTGGCCGGCTTTGTCGTGCTCCTGTTCCGGCCGGGCGACCGGCGGGCCCGCATCTTTTACTGGCTCAGCCTGAGCTTCGGGGCGACCGTGATCGTCGGCGGCGGGACCTACGGCGTCCATGGCCGCTTGGCCAACCTCCTGCCGGGCGTCCTCTTCAACATCGCCTACCCGATGACGCTGGCCCTGCTCCTCTGGTTCGCCCGGAGCTATGCCCCGGCGCGGCCGCGGTCACGCCCCGTCCTGTTCTGGTCGGTGCCCGCCCTTTGGGGGGTCCTCCTCAGTTCGACGTTCCTCGTCTCCCAGCTCGGGCCGTCGATCGGGGCCTACCGCCTGCGCGAGGTTTTCAAGCACGTCTTCCGGTTCTATGTCATCATCGTGGGCATCGCCGCGCTGGTCGAGTTCGCCCGGGCCTTGCGGAGCACGGACTCCGAAGAGGACAGGGCCCAGATCAAGTGGTACCTCATCGGCCTGGCCGCCGGTCTCGGGCCGTTCCTGGCCTTCAACCAGCTGCCCCTCGTCGTGATGGACCGCCCGCTCCTGTCCGAGAGCTTCGCCCTCGTCTTCTTCCTGCTCATCCCGGTCTTCATGGTCATTTCCATCCTCCAGTTCCGTCTCCTGCGGGTCAACATCGTTTTCCACCGCGGGCTCGTCTACTCCATCCTGACCGTTTTCACGCTCGGCGTCTTCCTCCTGGCCGTCGAAGGCCTGCGCCGGGTGTTCCCGCGGGCGACGGCCACGGGCAACGTCGTCATCACGCTCGGGGCGGCCGTCTTCATCGCCGTTCTGCTGAGCCCGGGGCGCCGGGCCATCCAGGATTTCGTCGACCAGCTCTTCTTCCGGCAGGCGTACGATTACCGGAGGGCCGTCCGGACATTCCGGGCGGCGGCCCCGGGGATCATCGACGCGGACGATCTCATCGCCCTCCATGCCGGGACCATGCGGCGGGCCCTGCCGACGAGCACCGTCGGCCTCCTGGTCCACGGTCCCCGGAGGCTCGTCGGCCTGGACGAGGGCGCTGCCGCGAAGCTCGGGGTCCTGGCCCTCGACGCCGGCAGGACCTGGGCCCGGGCGGCCAGGGTCCGGACCTTCGAGGACCTCGATTTCAGCCGCGAGGACGTGCTCGAATCGGCGGGCGCCGAGATCGTCCTGGCCCTGCCCCGGGGGGCGGGGACGCCGCCGGGACTCCTCGTCTTCGGCCGGAAGCTCTCCGGCCACCGTTTCACCAAGGAAGACATCGGCCTCATCGAAACCTTGGGCGGGGAACTGGCCGTCAACCTGGGCCGGATCAGGATCCAGGAGCAGATGATCTACGAACGGGCGTCCCGCGAGAAGACCGAGGAGCTGGTCCGGCTGAAGACGGAGTTCATCTCGTCCGTCGCCCACGAGCTGCGGACGCCGATCACGTCGCTCGACGGGCTGTCCGGCCTCCTCCGCTCGGGCAAGGTCGGCGACCCGGACAAGCGCCAGCGGCTTCTCGGGCTCCTGGCCGGCGAATGCGGCCGGCTGACCCGGTTCCTCACCAACGTCCTCGATTACGGCCAGATCGAGGGCGAGGCCAAGGTTTACGCTCCCCGGCCGACGGACCTGGGCCCCATCCTCCGGGAGGTCGCCGATCTTGTGCGGGAGAGCCAAACGGGCGGGGAGGCGGTGATCCGGGTCGATGTCCCCGGCGCCGCGGTCACTGTCCTGGCCGACGCGGACGCCGTCCGCCAGGCGGTGCTGAATCTGCTCGACAACGCCCTCAAGTACAGCCCGGAGCGCAAAGAGGTGACCCTCAGTCTGACCGCCGGCCCGGAGGCCGCCGTCATCGCCGTGAAGGACCGGGGCATGGGCATCGGGCCGGAGGACCTGGAGAGGATCTTCGAGGCCTTCTTCCGCTCCCCCGGGGCGGTGGCCCACGATCCGTCCGGGGTGGGCCTCGGGCTGAGGATCGTCCGTCACATCATGGACGCCCACGGCGGCCGGGTCGTGGTCGAGAGCGAACCCGGCAAGGGTAGCGTCTTCCGGCTGGTCTTCCCGCAGGAGGGGGTCAAACCTTAATTCTTATAATCTTCGCCCGGCGACGTCGGTCCGTGCTCAGTAGATTATAAGAATTAAGGTTTGACCCCCTCCACTCCTAGATCCAGCGGAGGACGGGGATGAAGAGGACGAGCGACAGGATGACGACCGCCCAGATCGTCCCGACGGTGATCAGCTTGGCCTTGAGCGTCTTCATGTCGTGCACCCAGAAGGCGACGATGAAGAAGGTCAGGTAGCCGAAGAGGAAGATGAGCCAGGGGGCGCTGCGGCTCCACCAGGCGTAGTCCCAGGTCAGCGCGCCGACGCCGTTGAGCAGGACCTCGACGAAAACGCAGAAGATCGCCCCGGCGACCGCGATGAACCAGCGGTTCGGCAGGCCGAGGATCCTCGTCTTCCTGTCGGGGAGCAGCATCTTCGACCAGATGATGCCGGAGACGGCGAACATGAACATGATCTCGATGTTGAGGCCGATGAGGATGAGGTAGGCGGTCTTGCCGGGCGCGCCCCAGACCGGGGCATAGCCCGTGAAGTGGAAGACGAGGCTGTTCCAGATCTCGTTCGTCCAGTCCATGCCCCAGAAGGCCAGACCGGCCAGGACCAGGTTCCAGCGCCGCCCGGCCACCTCGGTGGTATAGACATAGAAGACAAAGGCCAGAAGGGGGATGACGTACCATTGGAACTGGCTTCCGTCGCGCAGGATGGCCAGGGCTTGGGATGCGGATTCGGTCATGCGGGCCTCCTTGACGATAAAGGATGGCGGTGCGGGCGTTCAGAGGGATTGTAGGGGCGGACGATGACCGAAGTCAATGAATATGGGGGTCAGGTCTACTTTCGCTCACTTTGTTGAACAAAAAGTAGACCTGACCCCCTCTTTGTCTTCTTTCTATCTGTCGGCGAACGCGTAGATGGTCAGGAAGCCGTGCTGGCTGATCTTGGCGATGAGCTCGCCGCTGACCTTTTCCACACTGTCGCTCGTCTGATGGTAGTCGGCCGTCATGGCGGCCATGTAATAGACGTAGGGGACCTTCACCGAAGCGAACGAGGAGTGGTCGGAGCCGCCGCCGCCGACGCCCAGGGCGTTGAAGCGGAAGGCCAGGTCGAGCCCGACGTACTGGTTCATCTCCCGGGCGATGTCGGCGAACGGGGTGCCCTCGGTCAGGTTGACGCTGACGAACCAGGGGGCGCGGACCTTCTTGACGATCTCCTCGGCGCCGGGGACGTTGTAGGCCCGCATGGTGCGGCCGAGCGTCTCGGCGTCATAGGGCCGGCTGATCATGTCGTAATTGAGGTAGCCGACCGTCTTCTCGATCGGGAAGGCGGGATTCTGGGCGTAGTAGCGCGAGCCGAGGAGGCCTTCCTCCTCGCCGGTCCACAGGGCGAAGACGATGGTGCGCTTGGGCTTGACCGGGCTGGCGGCGATGGCCTTGGCGATGTTCAGGACGCCGACCGAGCCGGAGCCGTTGTCATCCGCGCCGTTGTAGATGTAGTCGCCCCACATCCCGTTGTGGTCGTAATGGGCGCCGACGACGAAGACCTCGTCCTTGAGCTTGGGATCGGAGCCCTCGATGATGCCCAGGACGTTGATGCCCCGGACGAGGGCCGTCTTGGCCGTCGTCGCGATGGTCACTTTGGCGCCGGCGACGGCCATCGAGGCCGGCTTCATGGCCGTTTCGATCTTCTTCTTCAGGTCGTCGATCGTCTGGCCCGTCCCCTCGAGGAGGAAATTAGCCATCTCGCGGGTGATGGTCGTGGCCTGGACGCCGCCGCCCATGCCCATCCCGCCGCCCGTGTCGCTGGCCAGGGACAGCCGCCGGCGGGGCTTGTTGACGATCGGGCGCTCATCGCTCGGCTTGCGGACCATGGACAGGGAGTTGAAGATGGCGGCGTCCTTGCCCGTGTTGGCCACCTGGAGGATGGCCGCCGGGCCGAGCTTGTTGATCTCCGTCAGCTTGTTGAACCGCTGCGGGCCGCCCATCGCCATGGCCATCCGGTCGCCCTGAGGAGCGGCCGGGAAGTACTTGTCCTTGAGCTCCTTCTTGGCCTGGAACGGGGACAGGGGGTTGTCCTTGCCGGGCGCTTCGGTCAGCACGAGGACGATCTTGCCCTTGAGGTCGAGGCCCTTGAGCTCGTCGAAACCGGCGGCCGGCTCGGTGATGCCGTAGCCGACGAAGACGACGGGCGCGGTCACGGTGCCTTCAGCGGCGCCGCCCATCCCGCCGAAACCGCCCTGGTAATCCACTCCGCCGTGGAACGCGCGGCTCTTGAGCGCGCTGCCCTTGCTGATCTCGATGGTCATGTCCGACTGGGAGTCCGTGGTCTCCCGCATGGCGAATTCCTGAAAATAGGTCTTCTCCTCGGGGGTCTGGTGCGCCTGGCCCCCGCCGCCGCCCATGCGGAAACCGCCCCGCATCGGCAGGTCGCCGGCGGGTTTGATGCCCCACATCTTGAAGAGGGACGCGGCATATTCCGCGGCCAGGGCGTAGCCCCGGGTCGCGGTCTCCCGCCCTTCCAGAAGGTCCGAGGCGATGTAGGTCAGCATCGCGATCGAGTCCTTGGCGGTGATGGCCTCGAGGCCCGCCTTGAACTTGTCCGGCGCCGGCACGGGCTTGTCGACCAGGCTCAGCGCTTTCTGCACGTCCTCGATCTTCATCTGCTGCTGCGGCGGCGGG
>JAPKZE010000089.1 GCA_026393955.1 Candidatus Aminicenantota bacterium | reverse complement strand
CGGCCACGGCCCGCTCGAAGAGTTTGATGGCCCGCTGCAAGTCCTTCGGGTCGCACTCGGAGACATAGGCGTACTCCGCCGCCCGGGCCTCCTCGAGGAAAGGGGTCCCGGCTTCCTCGACGACGGTCCGGGGCCCGGCGGGCGAAGCTGCCGGCGCGGGGGAGCGCCGGAAAAGACCGGCCCATGAGGCCAGAAAGACCGCGGCGATCACAACTGCGGCGACGGCGCCGGCCCGCACGGCCGGCCTGCGCTGCCACGTCACGGCGCGGTGATGGGCCGTCTTCTCCAGCCAGCGGTCGAGCTCCTCCGGATAGGCGAAGATGCGGGCTTTGGGGGAGCCGTCAAGGCGGTGGATGGGAAGTCCGGCCTCCTGCTCCAGGCGCTGGCAGGTCCGGACGCTGTGGCCGAGATAGTCCGCGACGGCTTTCCAGGAATCGAGGATATTCTCCGGAGACAACGCTGCGCTTACCCCCTCCTTATTGTGGGCCCTTGAAAGAAAAAAATCAAGGGCTCGGACGGAGGTCCGCGCTCAGCTGACGATCTTGTACTTGTAGTCCCGATTGGCCAGGGCGTCGGCCGTATACTGGGAGATCACCCCGGGGGGTGTTTTTTGGGGACAGCTCATCTCGAGAAGGAGGTAGCGGGTCGATTGGATCATCATCCCTGCGCCGTCGCCGAAGGGCATGGCTACGCCGACCAGCATGTGCTCCGGCACCTGGATGAGGATGGTCCGGGAATTCGATAGATCG
Source organism: Candidatus Aminicenantota bacterium (assembly GCA_026393955.1). Classification (GTDB taxonomy): domain Bacteria; phylum Acidobacteriota; class Aminicenantia; order Aminicenantales; family Saccharicenantaceae; genus RBG-16-66-30. Next base: position 4,340 of record JAPKZE010000089.1, on the reverse strand, counting down.
AGCCAGAGCGCGGCGAAGAGGACGGCCTTGGAGTCGCAGTCGCCGCGGTCCTCGGCCACTCGACCGGCGGCGCCTGCTCGTAGGGGATGGACTGGACGAACGAATAGACGGCCGCGAGCAGGTCCGTCTTCGACGGCCCGCAGGTCCGGCGGAATTCTTCGGCCAGGGGCTTTAGCCGGACCGCGCTGTCCCGGACGAGACGCCGGTAATCGACGGCGATGCCGCGGGGCGTGACCTCCATGCCATGTTCTCCGGCGTAGTCCTTGAACCGGGCCTGGAGGCGGGCGCAGACCGTTTTCCGGCTGGCCTCCCAACGGCGCCGATAGGCGGCCAGGACCCGATCGACCTCGGACTCGCCGCCCGGCAGCGCGGAGGCATTCGTCCTGAGGATAAAGTTGAAATCGTTCTCCGGGTCCTCGCTGATCCGGCAGAGCTCGGGGTCGGAGATCCGCGAGACGACCTGGCGGGCGATGTCGGGAGCGGAGAGACCTTCTTCCCTGCGGATCTTCAGTTCGGCGTCGATGAGGAACGACCGCAGATCCGCGAGGGAGAAGCCCAGGGCCTGTTCCGACGCCTCGAGCTCGGACCGCAGGATGGGCAGGTCGATCGTCCGCATCCGGCCATCCGCGTCCGTCCATTCATAAGAGATCCGGACGCCCTCGGGCGAATCCGTCCGGCGGACGGCGCGTTCGGGGCCTCCGGCCGGGAACAGGGAGAGGGGATAGAGAGAGAGTAGGGCCAGCACCGATCCGACGACCAAGCCTCTCTTCGCGGCCATCGCATCTCCCCCGGGCCGTTAGCGCCCCCGGCGCTCGGCGGCCCCGCGATTTCCCTACGATCCGAATATCGGCGCGGGGAGGAGCGAATCAAGACCCTGTCGCACCCTGACGGACTAATGCGCAGCAAGCCGCATAATGACGCACCGGAGGCCATTTCGCCCGATTCTCGGGAGCCAGCCCGTAGGCCGCGATGATGGGATTATTGAAGGGTGTTCGAAAACTTGAACAGGGAGGAAGAGATCAGTGAGGCTTCTGGAGGTCTTCCGCTTCGAACCTGCGGATGGGCGCGACGCCCATGCGCATCATTTTGTAGTGCAGGGTGTTCGGCTTGACGCCGAGGATCTCCGCGGCTTCGTGCTGGTTGCCGTTGGTCCGGGCCAGGACATGGAGGATGATGTCCCGCTCGAGCCGGACCAGGGCTTTCTTCAGGCAGACGTGATCGGTCAGGCAGATCTGGCGGATGTAGACCTCGATGAGCTCCTGAGCCATCGCGCTGTACGGGCTCTCGGGGGGTTTGCCGCCGAGCCCCGGCTCGAGTCTCTTGGATTCCTGCTTGCTCATGGGCTCCCCCCTTCGTCCGTCATCAACCGCGAGGTTATTGACCTCGGTGAAATTATTGACCTCGGCCGGGCGGAACGCAAGCGGCATGATGCGCAAACAAGTGACATGATGCGACAATATTGCGCCAGGTCGGGCGGCCGGCCTTAAAACCCTTGAGCAAACCGCGGATTTTGGGTAGAATAGCCATTCGGTTTTCCGAGAATCCCCAGGAGGCTCGAGGATGAAAGACTATTCCGCGGAACAGATCAGAAATATCGCCCTGGTCGGGCACGGCTCGTCCGGCAAGACGTCGCTGGCGGCCGCGTTCCTGTTCGACACGGGGGCGACCAGCCGCCTGACCAAGGTCGACAAGGGCAACACCGTCACCGACTACGATCCCGACGAGATCGAGCGCAAGATCTCGATCAACGCCGCCCCCTGCTTCTGCGAGTGGAGCGGCCACAAGATCAACGTTATCGATACGCCCGGCTACACCAACTTCCTCTGGGACACCCGGGCCTCTCTGCGGGCCGTCGACGGCGCGGTCGTCCTGGTCGACGCCGTGTCCGGGGTCGAGGTCGGGACCGAAAAGGTCTGGGAGATGCTCGAGGACCGCGGCCTGCCCCGCCTCATCGTCATCAACAAGATGGACCGGGAGAACGCCAACTTCGCCCGGACCCTCGAGTCGGTCCGCCAGTTCTTCGGCCGTCAGGCCGTGCCCGTCGAGCTTCCGATCGGCGAGGAGAAGAGCTTCGCCGGCGTCGTCGACATCGTCGAGAAGAAGGCTTACTACTTCGAGAAGGATGAGAGCGGCAAGATGAGCGAAGGGCCGATCCCCGCCGGCCTGGCCGACGACGTCGAGGCGCGCCACAAGGAGCTCGTCGAGCTCGTTGCCGAGTCCGATGAGAAGCTCATGGAGAAGTACTTCGAGAGCGGCGAGCTCGCTCCCGAGGAGTTCCGGGCCGGGCTCAAGAAGAGCATCCTGCACCGCCAGGTCTTCCCGGTCTTCGCGGCTTCGGGCCTGGCCAACGTCGGCGCCCAGACCCTCCTCAACGGCATCCTCGCCTTCCTGCCGTCGCCGGTCGAGGCCGGGGCCGTCAAGGTCACGATCAAGGGCGAAGAGAAGACCGTTCCGCCGTCGCCCGACGCCCCCTTCGCCGCCCTCGTGTTCAAGACCATCTCCGACCCGTACACGGGCCGGATCTCCCTGATGCGCGTCTTCTCGGGCCGGACCAATCCCGACGGCACGGTCGTCAACGCCGGCCGCGACACCGAGGAGAAGCTCGGCGGGCTGTTCTTCCTGCAGGGCAAGGAGCAGATCCCGGCCGGCCAGGCCAAGGCCGGCGACATCGTGGCCACGGCCAAGCTCAAGGTCGCCGCCACCGGGGACACGCTGAACGCCAAGGGCTCGGGCATCAGCTTCGCGCCCATCGTCTTCCCGCTGCCGTCGATCTCCTTCGCCATCGAGCCCAAGACGCGGGCCGACGAGGACCGCATCTCCCAGGCCACCCACCGCATCATCGAGGAGGACCCGACGGTCCGCATCGAGCGTGACCCGAACACCTCCCAGCTCCTCATCTCCGGCAACGGCGAGCTCCACGTCCGCATCATCGCCGAGCGGTTGAAGAAGCGCTACAACGTCGAGGTCGATCTCAAGCCGCCCAAGATCTCCTACCTGGAAACCATCAAGGGCAAGTCGGACGTCCAGGGCCGGCACAAGAAGCAGACCGGCGGCCGCGGCCAGTTCGGCGACACCTGGATCAAGTTCGAGCCCCTGCCGCGCGGCCGGGATTTCGAGTTCGAGGACAAGGTCTTCGGCGGCGCTATCCCGCGCAACTTCATCCCCTCGGTCGAGAAGGGTCTCCAGGAGGCCCGCAAGAAGGGCGTCCTGGCCGGCTACCCGATGGTCGACTTCAAGGCCATCCTCTACGACGGGTCCTACCACGACGTCGACTCGTCCGATATCGCCTTCAAGATCGCGGCCAACAAAGCCTACAAGGCAGGCATCCGCGAGGCCAAGCCGACCCTGCTCGAGCCGGTCATGAACGTCGAGATCTACACGCCCGAGGCCTACATGGGCGACATCATGGGCAACCTCAACGGCCGGCGCGGCAAGGTCCAGGGCATGGAGCAGAAGGGGACCATGCGCGTCCTCAAGGCCCAGGTGCCGATGTCGGAGATGCTCGATTTCGAGCCGACCCTGACCTCGATCACCGGCGGACGCGGCTCCTTCCTGATGGAGTTCGATCATTACGAGGAAGCGCCCTCGCACATCCAGCAGAAGATCATCGCCGAGGCGGTCAAGGAAGGCCGGATCAAGCAGGAAGAGGAAGACTGAACGGAGGACCGATCGTGCCGAGCCGGTTCGCGCGCCGCATCCTTCTCCTCGTCGCCTTGGCCTGGGCCGCCGCTTTCGCGGCCGTGGCCCTGTCCGGATCGGCCGCCGCCCTGACGCCCCGCCCGGTCGGGCTCCTCTCCTGGGACAAGCAGCTCGAGGTCCGCGAAGGCTGGCTCCGGAAGCGGCACGAGATGATCCTGCCCCTCCTGCGGCGGCACGGGATCGGCGCGTGGATCGTCGTCAGCGAGGAATTCCATGAGGACCCGCTGGCCGAGTACGTCGCCCCGCCCCGCCCCTACGTCGGGAACCGGGATGTCTTCGCTTTTTTCGACGCCGGGGAGCTGGGCCTGAAGAAGCTGGCCGTCACCGGCTACGCCGAGGAGAGCGTCGAGCGCTTTTTCGAATCGCCCCAAGGCGGGGCCGGGATCAAGGCCCTGAAGGAATGGCTGGACCGGTATCAGCCGGCCAGGATCGCGCTGAGCATCGGCGGCCGGCGCGGCGTCACCCGGAGCCTGACCTACGATTCGTACAAATGGCTCGTCGAGAACCTCGGTCCCGAGGCCGAGAAGACGTTCGTGAGCGCCGCCGCCCTTATCGAGGACTATCTCGACACCCGCATCCCGGAGGAGTTCGAGCACTACGCGGCCCTGGTCCGGGCGACCGAGACGCTGGCCCGCCGGTCG
>JAPKZE010000426.1 GCA_026393955.1 Candidatus Aminicenantota bacterium | reverse complement strand
GCCTTGCCGTAGAGGTACCAGCGGGGCCCGAGGCAATAGTTGAAGGTCGCGCCTATGGAGGGGACGGGATACCAGGGCTTCTTGAGGACGGACCGGCCCGAAGGCTCGGCGTCCATCGTCAATTTCACGAAATGGATGTTGGCGCCCAGGAAGAGGCCCAAGTCCAGCCGCGGCTTGTGAACGAGATAGAATTTCAGGGACGTGTCCATAAAGGACCGGGTGAAGCTCGTCGAGATCGTTTCGTTGATGGGGAAGATCTCGTCGCCGACGGTGATGTCCCGGTCGATCACCGTGGTCGCCGAGTCGGCGATCCTGTAGTATTCGATCTCCACGCCGAACCACTTGGCGATCCGGAAGTCGCCCTTGGCCCGGAGAGCGGTCCCGTTCTTGGGGAGATTCAGGACGTTTTGGGCGTCGATCAGCGTCCCTTCGCCGTCCGCCCCGTCGATCCGGAACTGGCTGCTGACGTCGCTGAAGAGCGTCCCGAGCCGGATGGAGAAGTTGGGCTTTTTCTGCCAGACCTTGGCCGGCTTGTCCGATTCCTCCTGGCTCCAGGCGGCCGCACTCAGTCCTGCAACCGCCAGGGCGACGGCTACGATCAAAAGGCCTTTGTTCGATCTCATCGGCATTCCCCTTTCCTCAGGATTCCGCTCCGCCGCGGTCGCGGGGGACTAGGACCTACAAGAGACCATATACCGGACCCCGGAGCGGGTTTCAATTGGACCTAAGTCCTATCCGCCTCGAGGAGCGGCCGCGGGCCTTCCCGCCGGTCCGTCCTCAGCGCTTGGGGGTCATCTTCTGCCAGTTCCCCCCCGAGAGGGTGTTCGGGTTGAAGCTGGCGCTGTCGCTGAAGACATAATCCGTGCCGTTCGTCCAGGCGTTGTCGTAGCCCGTCGGCAGCTCGACGTTCCAGTTGTTGACCGGGTCGACGTAGGTGTCCACGCCCCGCAGCGCCTGGCTGTAGCTGTCGAACATCCGGTCCTGGGCGGCGCTCTTGTTCTGATAGGTCTGCCAGATGATGTCGTTGCATTCCTCGAGAGTCTTGTGGATCTGCTGGTAGCGGGCGAAGATCGCCTGCTGCTGGCGGAGCTTTTCGCGCGTAACCAGGGCGCAAAGCCGCGTATAGCTCACCTGCCAGACCGGATTGACGACGCGGGACATCAGGGCGATCTGGAACGTCCGGATCTTGGCCGGCATCTCCTCGGCCGGGCCGCGGAAGGACGTGACGGAGGGCGACCAGCTGACGCTCGGGACGACCATGCCCGAGAGCGTCGGGCTGTTGGTGATGTAATAGGTGACGACCGACGTGAAATCTTCGATGATCCGGCGCCCGTTCACCGTGTATTCGACCTTGACCCGCCCGGCGTCGGCCTGCGTTTGATAGGGGGCGTTGGGCGGCGAGATCTGGCCGAACAGGTTGAGCGTCAGGTTGGTGACGGCCTGGGCTTGCTGGGCCACGGCCGGGAGAGGCTGTGTTTCGATGACCTTGATGTCGCTCACCCCCTGGCGGACCTGGGGAATGAAGGCGCGCTGGAGGAAATCGATCGCGCCCATGGTCTGCATGATCGTGCTGCCCATCTGGGCGAACGAATATTGGAGCTGCTGGTCCGGCGACCAGTACATGTTCGCGTAAGGGAATTGCTGGATGACCGAGTTTCCGTCCGGGCTGGCGACCGTGTAGACCAGGAACGCTTCGGGCGGGTTCTTGGCGAAATTCCAGGCGATGCCGCCGTCGAAGGCCCAATCCTTGGGAACGAGCATCCGGAGGTATTCCAGCCCGAGACCCTGCTGGTCGAAGACGACCTGGTTGCGGAAGACGAGCGGGGCTCCGCCCGGGACGGGGGAGGGCTGAGCCGGCCGGGCTTGAGGCGAGGCCTGCGGACGCGCGGGCGCGGAGATGAAGACAACGGAAAGGCCGATAAGGAAGACGGCCGCAAGACGCTTCATGGTTGGCCTCCTCACGGGACGCCTCTCGGCTCCCGCCGGAACGCATCTTCCGGCCGACCGGAGCTGGGGCTGGTTCTTGTCCGAACTATAGGCGTCGCCGGGGCCGCTTGTCAACGGCCGACCGGGGCACGACACTCATACCGCCGATCCCGGTTCGTTGACACCCGTCCACGGCCGCGCATATCATGAACCGTGATAGGCCGGCCTTTGCCACCGAAAGGACGGCCCGAAGGGAGAGATCCGATGTCCCGACGAACCAATCTGACAACGGCTTTCGTCTTCGCGGTCCTGATCGGCTCCGCAGGTCTCTTCGAGTCGTGCCGGTCGAAAGACGCGCCGGTTCCATCCGCCCCCGCGTCCGCGAACCGGGGCGTCCGGACCGCCGTGCCGTTCGAGGCGGTCCGGGCCTCTTTCAAGGACCCGGACATGATCTATGCCCCGTTCGTCTTTTGGTTCTGGGACGAGCCGCTCGACCCGGCCAAGATGGCCGAAATGTCGCGGACGCTGTCCGGCCAGCGCTTCAGCCCCGGCTACGCCCACGCCCGCCGGTCCATGGTCGGGACGCCCGACCTCCCGGACGCGGAGTGGCTGGGCGACAAGTGGTTCGCCTCGTTCGACGCCGCGCTCAAGGAGGCCGAGGCCCGGCAGAGCTACCTCGGGTATTGCGATGAATACTGGTGGCCGAGCTTCCAGGCCAACGGCCGGATGCTCGCCGCCCATCCGGAGCTCCGCGCCGCGTCCTTGAGCTGGGAAAAGCTCGACGTCCCCGGCGGCTCCGAGGCGGCCATCCCGGCCTCCTTCTTTGCCGTCGCCGCGCAGATCGAACCAGGGTCCGGCATGATCCTGAGCCGGACGCTCCGGACCATCGGCTCCGGCGCTCCCTTCGCCTGGAAGGCGCCTACCGGCGGCGCTTGGCGCGTCTACATCTTCAACACATACAGCCACGCCGGGGCCGACGGCTCGAACGTCAACTACCTCGACGCCCGCCTCGCTCCGGCTTTCATCGACATGGCCCTCGAGCCCTATGCCCGCCGCCTCGGCGACCGGCTCGGCAAGTCCATCCCCGGCGATTTCATCGACAACGAGGGCGACTACGGCTGGGGCCTGGCCTGGTCGGCGACGCTCGACGAGCGCTACCGGGAGCGCTACGGCCGCGACATCCGCCTCTGGCTGCCGCTTTCCGTCGACCGCGACGCCGAGGGCGTCTTCGCCCGGGCCCGCTGGGAATGGTTCGACCTCGTCTCCGACATCTACGCCGGGACCTTCCAGGCCGTGACCGACTGGCATGAGAAGCGCGGCATGTACACGACCATCCATTTCTGGGAGGAGGGTATCCAGCCCCAAGTCTCCGCCGTCGGCGACCACATGAAGCTGCTCCGCAGCGTGACCATGCCCGGTCAGGACTGCCTCGGCCGCAAGCCCCTCCGCGTCCACGACTTCAAAGAGATCGAGTCGGTGGCGGAATTCGAGGGCCAGCGGGCCGTGACCGAGCTCATGGGCGCGGGCGCGTTCGAAGGCACGCCGTGGGGCACCTTCAACCCGGCCTTCCTCAAGCAGGCCGCCAACGCCGTGACCGCCTGGGGCATGAGCCACGTCATCCCGCACGGCGTGTTCACGGCCCGCAAGCTCACGGGCAATCCCTGGCCGCCCGACTGGTATTCGGAAAACCCGATGTTCCCGTATCTCCACATCTGGACCGATTTCGTGCGGCGGGCCAGCTTCGTCAACTCGCAGGGCCGCGCCGTCGCCGACGTCCTCCTCTACAACCCGATCGAATCCGCCTGGCTCCAGGCCGACGCCGGGCTCCTCGACGTCGATATGTGGAAGTTCCCGGAGAAGGAGCCGGCGGGAAAACGCATCAACACGATCGACCGGATCTACGCCCGGGCCATCGACGACCTGACCGCGGCCGGGACCGAGTTCCTCGTCGCCGACCGTCATTATCTCGGGCAGATGAACGTCGATAAGGGGAGCCTCATCCGCGGCGATCTCGCCTTCCGGACGCTGGTCCTGCCGGCGCTCGACATCCTCCCGATCGAAGCAGCGAGGAAGATGGTCGAATTCGCCAGGGCCGGCGGGCGCGTCTACGCCCTGGCCGAGCTTCCGGCGGCGTCCGCCGAGCGGGGGATGGGCGATCCGCGCATGACAGAGCTGATGAACGCGCTCCGTTCACAGCCGACGTTCACAGCCTGCCCGGAGGGCGGCCTAAAGGCGCTCTTCGAGGGGGGGGCCGTCGTGTCCGGTCTCGAAAGCCCGATCACCTTCGCGTCCGGCGCCTTCCCGATGCTCAAGCATCATCGCCGAGTCGACGGCCGGGAGTTCTACTGGCTGGCCAACAACACGGAGTCGTGGCAGACGGGCCGGATCTCGGTCCTTGGGGCGCGGGGCGCCGCGTCGATCTGGGACTGCGAGACCGGCTCTATCAGTCCGGTCGCTTCGGCCGATGCGGGGTCGGGAAGCGAGTCAACCCTCGTGTTCAAGCCTTATGAAGCCTATTGGCTCGTCTTCGACCCGAAGGCGCCGGCGCTCGCCGGGCCTCCCGAACGGATCCCTGCGACCGAGGCGGTCGCGACGGTCGAGGGGCCCTGGACTGTCACCTTCGATCCGGCCATCCAGCCGGTGACGGAGTATCCGATGGCCCCGCCGGCCGAATTCAAGGAGGGCGTCGAGAAGCCGCTCGAGGATTGGAGCGCTTGGGGTCTGAAGAAGTTCAGCGGCCTGCTCGATTACACCAAAACGGTCACGGTCGAGAGGCCGGAGAAGGGGATGAGCCTCGATCTCGGCCAGGTCGACCACGTCGCCGAGGTCTGGGTGAACGGCCGGAGCTGCGGCGCCCGCATCTGGGGCCCGCACGTTTACGCCATCGGGGACGCCCTCCGGCCCGGCCCGAACGAGATCCGGGTTCGCGTCGCCAACCTGATCAACAACAGCTATGGGGAATTTTCGGGATCCGGCCTCCGCGGCCCCGTGCGTCTCGTATTAATAGGGGAGTGAACTTTGCACCGGACAGGAGGACGACGATGGACAAGAAACTGAGCCTGGCCGAGGAGCTGCTGCTCCTGGCCCTGAACGACGAGAAGGGGACCGTTCTGATGGCGGGATCGATGGGCCTGCCCTACGGTCTGGCCGGCGCGCTCCTCGTCGAGCTCGTCGAAGCCGGACTCCTTCGCATCGAGGGGAAGGCGGTCGTCGCGGCCTCTTCCGGTGCGGCCCGGGACGAAGTCTTGGACGAGGTCCTTGGCCTCGTCCGCGCGTCCGCGAAGACGCGCGACCTCAGGCATTGGGTCGGCAAGATCGGCCGCTCGGCCGGCAAGATCCGGAGGAAGCTCGCGGACCGCCTGGTCGACAAAAGGATCTTGCAGAAGGAGGAGCACCGCCTGCTCCTGATCTTCCCGACGAAGCGCTATCCGCAAACCGATCCCATGCCGGAGTACGGCATCCGGGAGAGGGTCCGCCAGGCCCTGCGCGGTATGACGCCGCCCGACGCGCGGACGGCCGCCCTGATCAGCCTCGTTCACGCCTGCGAGCTGACGGGGATGCTCTTCGACAAGGGAGAGCGTCGCGAGGCGAAGAAGCGGGCCAAGGAGATCAGCGCGAGCCAGCCGGTCGGCAACGCCGTCGCCCGCGTGGTCGAGGCGGCCAAAGCGGCCGTGGTCGCCGCGGCAGCCGGAGGCAGTTAACCCGCTGCGAGCCCAGCGGCGGTCCCGATCCGTCCGCCCCGGTCAGGCGACGCGGTTCTTATAGCGGGCGCGGATGTTGTCGAAGTACCCGTAGGCGTCGCCCTCGTATCCGTCGCGGTTGACGACGAGGCTGCGGTGGGGACCGAGCCCGGTCCGGGCCGGATCGATGAGGATGGCGCTGTCCTCGGGGATCCTGGAGGCCTTGAGCTCGCCGTCGAGGTAATAGTCGAGACGGAGGTCCTGGGCGCCGAGCCGGGGATCGTCGGCCCCGGTCACGATGTCGAGGCGGAGGGCGTGCCACTCGTCGAGCGCGACCGCTCCGAGCATGTCGTTCCGGACGAGGTCCAGGTTGATGTTGCCGTACTGGCCGACGACGAACGCGCCGGGCCCGCCGAGGTCCTTGAAGAGGCCCAGGTTGACCCACCAGCTTTTGCCGG
>JAPKZE010000407.1 GCA_026393955.1 Candidatus Aminicenantota bacterium | reverse complement strand
GCCGCGGGCTCCATGTACGCGACCTTCCTGGTCGGGGTCTATATCTTCCCCCTCCTCGGCGGCTTCCTGGCCGACCGCTTCCTCGGGTACGGGCGGACCATCAGCCTGGGCCTCATCGTCATGTTCATCGGCTACGTCATGCTCGCCCTGCCGACGATGATGAACACCGGGTTCCCGCTCGTCGTCGCCGCGCTGGCCGTCATCGCCCTGGGCACGGGCCTGTTCAAGGGCAATCTCCAGGCGCTCGTCGGCAACCTCTACGACGATCCCAAGTACGCGCCCATGCGCGACCGGGCCTTCAGCATCTTCTACATGGGCATCAACATCGGGGCCATGTTCGCCCCTTCGGCGTCCATGGCCATGTGCAATTGGATCATGGGCAAGTCCGGCCTCGCCTACGATGCCCGCATCCCGGCTCTGGCCAACGATCTTCTCAAGGGCAAGCTGGCCGATGCGTCCTCCTTTCTGACCATCGCCCAGGGCCAGGACGCCTCGGTGACCCTGGACACCCTGGGCGCGTTCGGCACGCGCTACATCAACACGCTGAGCAAGTCCTACCACCTCGGCTTCGGCGTCGCCTGCCTCAGCCTCATCGTCTCGATGGTCATCTTCTGGGCCTTCCGCAAACACTACAAGACGGCCGCCTTGACCGAGCGCCAGAAGGCCAAGTCCAAGGAGCTCAAATCGCAGGTCGTCGAGCTCACCCGTGAGCAGACGCGCGAGCGTCTGGTCTGCCTCGGCCTGGTCTTCTTCGTCGTCATCTTCTTCTGGATGGCCTTCCACCAAAGCGCCGTGACGCTGACCTACTTCGCCCGGGACTACACCGTCCCCAGCGTGGGCAAAGCGACCAACCTCTGGTTCGACATGGCCGGGCTGCTGCCGGTCTTCCTGTCCGTCCTCGGGTTCGTCTTCCTGGCGAGAAAAGCCTCGGGAAAGCTGGCCCGCATTCTGGGCGGCGTCTCGTTCATCGTCTTCGGCGCCCTGGCCTACTTCCGCTACAGCGGATACAACGACGCCAACCCGTTCCAGCCCCAGATGTTCCAGCACTTCAACCCGTTCTTCATCGTCGTCCTGACGCCTCTCGCCGTCGGCCTCTTCGCCTGGCTCAACCGCAAGGGCAAAGAGCCGTCCGCGCCGCGCAAGATCGGCTTCGGTATGATCATGACGGCCGCGGCCTACGGCATCCTGGTCGTGGGCTCGATCGGGCTGCTGAGCCCGAAGGCGCTCGGCGGCCAGGTCGCCCCGGCCGGCTCCCAGGTCTCTGTCTACTGGCTCATCTCGACCTATTTCATGCTGACGATCGCCGAGCTCTTCCTCAGCCCGATCGGCATCTCGTTCGTCTCCAAGGTCGCCCCGCCCAAGTACAAAGGCCTGATGCAGGGCGGCTGGTTCGCGGCCACGGCCGTCGGCAACTCCCTCGTCGGGGTGACCGCCTTTTTCTGGGAGCGCCTGCCGCTCTCGGCGGTGTGGGCCATCCTGGCCGGCGCCTGCATCCTGTCCGCCGCCTTCATCTTCTCCATCATGAAGCGGCTCGAGCGGGTGGCCAAGGCCTAGCGGCCGTCAGAGGATCGCCTTCTTCTTCTCGAGGTAATAGAGGTAGTTCTCGTACGTGACGTCCGGCGGGACGCGGTGGTCGACGCACGGCAGGAAACCGCCGCGCTCGACGAGCGGGTGGAGCTTCTCGAGCTCTCGGTCGATTCGGTCCTTGCCGGCGATCAGGGCCAGCTTGTCGACGCCGCCGAACAGGAGCGCCCGGTCCCCGTAATCCTCGCGCAGTTTCCGGGGATCGGTGTGGGCGGCCTCGATCGGGAACATGCAATTGATGCCGCCCCGCAGCCACCCCGGCACGAGCTCATAGATCCGCCCGTCGCAGTCGAGGACGTTGACCGAGATGCCCTTCGCCCTGAGGGCGTCGGTGATGCGTTTGTAGCGGGGCACCATGAGCTCCTCGAAGAGCTTGGGCGACATGAGCGGGCCGTGGTTGTAGCACATGTCCTCCCACCACCAGGCCACGTCGACCGCCCCGCCTCCGGGGATGTGCCGCTCGATGAGCTCGAGGTCCATCCGGGTGATGTGCTCCATCATCTCCTCGACCCAGTCCCGGTCGGTCATCAGGGCGATGGACAGGTTCTCGAGCCCCATCCAGTCCCGGAGCCAGCCGTAGAGCGAGCCGCAGTGAAAAAGGATGGGCATGTCCGCGGCGTGGGCCGCCTCGACGGCCGCCCTCACATCGCCGACCCGGCCGGGCGCGTCCGGGTCGAGCCGCTCGTCCCGCAGCTTCTCCCAGTCGGCCCGGGTCTCGACGGCGAACTTGATGAAATGGGGCATCGAAGAGTCGTAGTCGAGCATTTCCGCGAGCGCCCCGTCCCTCGTCTGGACGATGCGGTGCTCGCCCCGGCGCTCGAGGGTCTTCTCCTCGAACTCGGGGTGGAGGCCCTTGCGGATGGGCACCTCGGGGATGATGGAGATGCCCTCGAGCCCGAGGTGCCGTTCGACGTCCTCGTTGGTCCGGCACTCGCGCGGCAGGCCCTGGTCGTGCCAGACGGCGATCGTCTTGTCCCAATAGCCGAACTCCATGTCGGGGACGCGGTCCGGCTTCTCCCGGCGGAAGACCCTGTTGAATCGTTCCCGGGTGGTCAATGGATGTCCACGTACTCGGCGAATGAGCGAGGTTCGGGGAGGGGCTGATTGTCGTGTCTGAGGCCCCGGACATGCATTCCGATGGCCTTTCTCATATTTCTTTCGGCCGTCGCCCGCGTTTTTCCCGTCGCCACGCAACCTGGGAGATCAGGTGAGAACGCCGAGTAGTTCCCTTGGGCTTTTTCGATGATGATGAGATACCTGATCATCGCCTAATCTCTCTCCTTCAGGCCGGCTTGCTCGAGGATGCTGCTCAGTGTCCCGGGAGCCAGGTCATCGTTCCTGTGACCCGCGATCGTCACGCGACCCTTCTTGACGGGGTGCTTGAACTGGTGGTGACTCCCTCTCTGGGCAACTTGATACCAGCCGTCCTTCCTGAGCGTCGTCATGATATCACGAATTTTCATCCCGATACAGAGACGGAGAGGAACGGCCGGGATTCTCGCTCCTGGTCGCGTTGAAAAGAGGGACCGCCTGTAATAGAATGGATTGAACAAGGATCCAGGCGATCAACATGAACATCCGCTCGAGGGACCGGGTTCTCCTTGTCCTGTTGGGCCTCATGGCCCTTATTGCTTGGGGCTGCGCCCGGAAGAGCGCGGTCCCCGACGTCGTCGTCGCGGCCGACGCCTCCTGGCATGAGCGGGTCGCCGCGGCCGAGGTTCGGCGCTACATCTACTTGAGGACAGGGGAGCTCCCGGCGCTCCGCGAGATCGGGTCTTTCGCCCGCATCCCCGCCGGCGCCGTGGCCGTCGTCCTGAGGGACGGCTCGCTCGCCCGCGGTCTCGAAGACGGCGACGCGGCCGCCCGGATCGCGGCCCTCGGCCCCGAGGACTATTGGCTGAAGACCCTTGCCTACGGTTCAAAAAGGATCGTCCTCGTCGCGGGCGGCGGCGGCTCCGGCGTCCTCTACGGCGCCTACCAGCTGGCCGAGAGGCTCGGCGTCCGGTTCGGCCTCGAAGGCGACGTCGTCCCCGACACCCCGGCCGCCATGCCCCGGCTCGATCTCGACGAGACGGGCCGCCCGCTCTTCGCCGTTCGGGGCATCCAGCCCTTCCACGATTTCCCCGAGGGCCCGGACTGGTGGACGCTCGAGAACTACAAGGCCGTCCTGAGCCAGCTGCCCAAGCTGCGCCTGAACTTTTTCGGCCTCCATACCTATCCCGAGAATCCCAGCCGGGAGCACGGGGCCACCCCCAACGCCGAACCGACGGTCTGGATCGGCCGCGACGGGGATTTCCGGCCCGACGGGACGGTCACCGCGAGCTACCCGTCGAGCTACCAGAACACGGCCCGCGGCAACTGGGGATATGAGACCAAGAAGACCGGCGATTTCCACTTCGGCGCGAGCCTGCTCTTCGAGCGCGACGATTTCGGCAACGACGTCATGGACGGTCACAGCCCCGACCCGGCCACCCCCGAGGCCTCTAACGAGGTCTTCGACCGGGCCGCGGCCGTCTTCCGCAACGCCTTCAGCCTGGCCCGGCGCCTCGGCGTCCGGACCTGCGTCGGGACGGAGACGGCCCTGACCGTCCCCGACCTCGTCAAGAAGCGCCTGGCCGCCGCCGGGCGGGATCCCAAGGACCCGGCTGTCATCAAAGACCTCTACAAGGCCATGTTCGCGCGCATCGCCGCGGCCTATCCCGTCGACTACTACTGGTTCTGGACGAACGAGGGCTGGACCTGGGACGACGCCTCCCCCGAAGCCATCAAGACCGTGACCACGGACCTGGACATGGCCGTTCAGGCCTGGAAGGAAGCGGCCCCGCCCTTCCGGCTGGCCACCTGCGGCTGGGTGCTCGGACCGCCCTCGAACCGGACCCTCTTCGACCAGGTCCTGCCCAAGGACGTGGCCATGAGCACGATCAACCGGGAGGTCGGCAAGGCGCCCGTGGACCCGGGCTTCTCGCGCGTCCGCGGCCGCTCGCTCTGGGCCATTCCCTGGATGGAGGACGACCCGGCCCTGACCTCCCCGCAGCTCTGGGCCGGCCGGATGCGCCGGGACGCCGCCGACGCCCTGCGCTACGGGTGCGACGGGCTGCTCGGCATCCATTGGCGGACGCGCATCCTCTCGGCCAACGTCCTCTCCCTGGCCCGGGCGGCCTGGGACCAGAGCTGGAACACCCTGCCCCGGCGGGTCGCCGACGACATCGGTCCTGTCACCGGGCAGTACGCGAGCTTCGAGGGCCAACCGATCGCGGGCGCGGGAGCCGTGGCCGCCGTCTACCGGGACGTCCGCGACCGCGTCTTCGCCTATCACCTGAAGGTCCCGAACGGGACCTACGCCGTGACCCTCCAGCTCGTGGAGGGCGCCCTCGACCGGCCCCGCGGCCGCGTCTTCGACGTCCTCATCCAGGGCCGGAAGGCCGCCGAGAACGTCGACATCTTCGCCCGCGTCGGGCGCTACAAGGCCCTCGATCTCGCCTTCGGAGGTGTCGAGGTCGCCGACGGCAGCCTGGTCATCGATTTCGCCGACCGCATCGGCTATCCGGCCGTCGCCGGCCTCATCGTCGCGGGCCCGGGCTTCACCAAGAAGATCAACTGCGGCGGCCCGGCCGTCCTCGATTACGAAGCGGATTGGCCGGAGACGGAACGCCACCTCGAGGCCCTCGACCTCTACCGCGACTGGGCCG
>JAPKZE010000227.1 GCA_026393955.1 Candidatus Aminicenantota bacterium | reverse complement strand
CTCGAGGAACCGGTCGAGGCGCCGCAGGAACCCGCCGGGGTCCTGGACCCAGAGCAGGTAGTGCGTGAAGACCCGGACCGCGTTGAAGCCCAGGTCCTCGGCCCAGCCGAGCTCCTGGTCGATGACGGCCGGATCGAACGTATCCGCCTGCCACATCTCGAGCGTGTTGATCGCGGTCCGCGGGATGTAGTTGCAGCCGAGCGTCCACGGCTGGCCCGCGGCCCAGTCGCCGGCCTTCTCGGCCGTCCAGCGGACGTTCGCAACGACCGGGTTGCCCGCGGCCAGGGGAAAGACGAAGACAGCCGCGGCGGCGAGAAAAAGCTGAAGAGCGAGAAAGCTCATTCGGATCCGTCCACGACAGGTCTGTTCATTCATCTGCACTGCTCCCCTTTCGTCCCTTCCCGCTATTTCGCCCGCGGCGCGGAGACGGTCACTGTCTTGCCGGCGGACATCGTGACCTCGACCCAGGAGATCGGACGTCCGGCCTCGTCCAGACCTGGCGTCGCGTTTCTGGCGACGCCGTCGACCTCGAGTTCGTCCCATCGACCCTCGAAAACGGCCCGCCAGACAAGATCCCCGCCCGAACGCACGTTCAACGTCGTCCTCTGCCTCCCGTCGTGGCGGACATCGACCAGGGCGTCGAAGACCGGCAAGCTCTTCAAAGCGGCCCAGGGTGTCGCGGCCGTCAGCGCGGAACGCGTCTCGACGGTCCGCGTCCGGGCGTCCGGCCCGACGCCCATGAGCCCGGTCGCGACCGCCCCGACGACGGCGAAGGGGACCTCGGGGTATTCGCGGCGCTCCTTGGCCGGGTCGGCGAGGGCCAGGATCCGGGCGTAGGCCGCCTCGTCCTCGCCGTAGCGGTAAAGGATCTCGGGCAGGTACGATTCGATCTCGATGCCCTCGGGCTTGGCGTCCCGGATGCGCCGGAGGGTCGTGTCGCGCCGCGGGCCGGGCGGGACGATGCCGAAGTAGAGCGGAAAGACCCCGTTCCAGATCAGGTCCTGGAAGACGAGCGCGCCGCCCTGGACGCGGCCGTCGGCGTACTGGCCCGTGGCCTCGCTCCACCAGCCTTCATAGCTCTTCCGCAGAGCTTCCGCCCGCTCCCGAAGGGCCCCGGTCGCGGCACTCTCGTTCCGGGCCTCGAGCATCGCGGCATAGTCATCGAAAGCCCGGGCCATGGCGGCGATGAGGTCGGACGCATAGAGGGCCCGGTCCGAGAACGGGCCCTCGTCGTAGCCGCCGAGCCCGCGCGAGCCGTATTCGGGGCGGTGCTCGGGGACGCCGTCGCGGTCCTTGTCCCAGGCCTCGACATACGCCCCGACCGAGAGGCGGTAGTAGTCGCGGAAGGCCGGGTCGTCGAGATACGTCCTGTCGCCCGTCCAGAGGTACTGGCGCCAACAGGCGTCGAGGACGTCGAAGTTGGCCGTCAGGTTGTACCAGAAGTCCTTGTCGTTCTTGTAATCGACGGGGGCCGGCCGGTCCCACTTGTCGATCTCCCAGTAGGAACAGAAATCGCGCAACGGGCTGATCGCCCGGGCGAACTTGCCGAGCATGTTCCGGTTGAAGGCGGCCAGCCCCAAGACATGGGCCCCCGTTGCCTGGTGCGAGACGTCACGCATGCAGAAGGCGAAGCGCGATGGCAGGGCCGCCTCGTACCAGTCGCCGACGGGATCGTCGTAGAAGGCCGCCGGGAAGACGTAGTCGAGGGCCTGCGCCTTGGCCCAGTCGAAAGCGGCGGCGAGCTTGGCATCGGGCGTTTCGAGCCCGAGCGGGCTCTCCAACCGTTTCTCGGGCCGGAAGCCGCTCGGCGGACCGAGTTCGAGCGGGAACGGCCTGTCGCGGTCGCAGACGAGCCGCCCGTCCGTGA
>JAPKZE010000404.1 GCA_026393955.1 Candidatus Aminicenantota bacterium | reverse complement strand
ATGGTCTCGTCGATCCGGGGCAAGATCGCCGGCCGTGGGAGGCTGACCGGCAACGGTGTCCCGCAATCGCCGCAGAAGCGCTGCGTGTCAACGTTTTCTCCCGAGCAGTTAGGGCACTTGGTCAAGGCCGAATCCCCCGATGCGAGTTGAGCCCATCCTAAACATGAAGCCCGGCAAAGTCAATCCCCTCTATGAGAAGCGGGCCTTCCCGCAGTCGGGAATTAAGTGTATTTAGTTGTGTGGCACCGAAAGGGGTGGCGCCGAAAGGAGCAGGGCTTCGAGGCGCCGGAGAGCGTGCCTGGCGGCGGGCGGCGCGGCGGCCGTTTGATCGAAGCCGAAAAGAGACACCGAGACGTAGCCGTTGCGGACCGCCCAGATGTCGGTGTCCCCGTCGTCCGGCTCAAGATGCTCCCACCTCGGAATGTAGGCCGTTGATCCGTCGGGAGCGACTATCTTATTGAAGTGATCGACCGGCGCCCGGGTGTCCTGCCGCGTGATCCGGACGCCCCGGAGGCGCTCCCGGGGGAGGGACGGGATGTTGACGTTGAGGAACGTGCCCTTGGGGAGGCCGTCCCGGCCGAGCGCCCGGACGATCTGGGCTGTGACGGACGCGGCCGTCTCATAGCCCATCCCGTTCGCCGCGACGAGATTGACGGATATGGACGGCAGGCCGAGGAAAGCCGCCTCCCGGGCCGCGCCGACGGTGGCCGAATAGAAAGTGACCGTGCCCAGGTTCTCGCCCCGGTTGATGCCCGAGATGACGATGTCCGGCCTGGCCGGCAGGAGCTTCTCGACGGCCAGCCGGACGCAGGTCGCCGGCAAGGCGTCGATGGCGATCCACCTCTGGCCGCCCCGCTCGCTCTCGCGCACGGAGATAAGCTTGTCCGACGTGACGCCGTGGCTCGAGCCGCTCTTCCCCTCGCTGGGCGCGGCGACCGTGACCTGTCCCAGGGGGCGAAGGGCTTCGGCCACGGCCAGGATGCCCGGCGCCTCGATCCCGTCGTCGTTCGTGACCAGGATGTTGAGGGCCGCCGGAGCGGGTTGGCCGGGCTTTCCGGCGCAGGCCGCCGAGAGTACGAGGGCCAGGACCAGGATCTCAAGCGCGCCATGCCGCATTCTCATCGATCGCTCCTCCGCCGCGTGACGCGTTGCACACTCGCTGTGCATTCTATCAAAAGTCCGCGTCTGACAAGCTCTTAGAATAGCACGTTCCGTGTTTTTCCACAGGCTTATGCACAGAGTCTGTGGATATTCTGTGTTCACTTTCTGTTCTTCACGTATTTATCGAACCATTCGAACATCTCGGCCAGGACCGTAAGGACCGATTCGCGCGCCGAATAGCCGTGGCTCTCGTAGGGCAGATAGACGAAGCGGACCGTCGCGCCGAATCCCTTCAGGGCGGCGAAGAGCCGCTCGGATTGGATGGGGAACGTGCCCGAATTGTTGTCGGCCATGCCGTGGATCATCAGCAGGGGCGTCTTGATCTTGTCCGCGAACATGAACGGCGACATCTTGATGTAGGTCTCGGGCGCCTCCCAAAGGGTCCGCCGCTCGCTCTGGAAGCCGAACGGGGTCAGGGTGCGGTTATACGCGCCGCTCCGGGCGATGCCGGCGGCGAAGAGGTCGCAATGGGCCAGCAGGTTGGCCGTCATGAAGGCCCCGTAGCTGTGGCCGCCGATCCCGACCCGCTTCGGGTCGCCCACGCCCATCTCGTCGAGCTTGCGGATGGCCGCCTCGGCGTTGGAGACGATCTGCTGGATGAAAGTGTCGTTGACCTTCTCGGGGGTGCCGACGACGGGCATTTCGGCGTTGTCGAGGACGGCGTAGCCCTGGGTGACGAACAGGAGCTGCGAGGTCCCCCGGTAGAACGTGAACCGGTTGACCGAGCCCCGGACCTGGCCGGCCGTGGCCGCCGTGTCGTATTCCATGGGATAGGCCCAGATGACGACGGGCAGGCGCGTCCCCGGCTGGTGGCCCGCCGGCAGATAGAGGGTGCCGCTGAGCTCGAGCCCGTCGGCCCGCTTGTAGGTGATCCGCTCTTTCTTGACGGCCGTCAGCTGCGGCGCCGGGTCCTTGAAGTCGGTCAGAGCCGTCCGCTTTTTGGTCTTGAGGTCGTAGAAGTAGTAATTCGGCGGGTCGACCTTGGTCTCGCAGCTGGTGATGAGCTTGGTCCGGGACGTCCCGGCGAAATCGACGAAGGTCTCATAGGCGGGGTCCTGGCACTGCCAGAGCCGCTCGACTTTCATCGTCTTGAGGTTCATCCGGTCGAGGAAGGGATGGTCGCCCTTGGGCGAGGAGCCCGCGCCGGCGAGGTAGATCCAATCTTTGTCCTGGATGATGACCCGCTCGCCGGTCTTGAGGCTCATCGTCACCGCCCGGCCGGGATCGTTGTACCGGTCCTGGGTGCTCATGTCCCAGATCTTGACCGGCTCGGCCGCGGGGTTGGCCAGGTCGACGAGAAAGGTCGTCCGCCAGCTCCGTTTCCACTCGCTCTGGGAGGCCAGGGCCCGGCCCGGCGTCGCGAAATACATGAGTCCGGCGGCCCGCTCCTTGAGCTTGAAAGCTTCTTTAGGCTCGCCGGTGAAGGGCGCGTCGAAGGTCAGGTAACGGTCGCGGAAGGGGACCGTCGCCTTCGGGTCACCCTCGTCCAGGGCCTCGGTCCAGATGAGCGTCGCGGGCTTGTGGACCATCCAAGCGATGTTGCGCGGCCCTTTCGGCACGCCATTGATCGGGACGCCCTCCTCGGTCGGCAGGTCGGCCAGGACTTTGACCATCCGGCCGTCCATGTCCCAGATCTCCATCGAATGGGCGAACCCGTCGGCGGGGAGGGAATAGGAATAAGGCCGCTTGACCCGGCCGGCGAGGATGTACTGCATGGACGGGGCCACGGCGAGCGTGTCGAAGATCCCGGCGGGGCCGACCTTACGGACCTCCCCGCTGGCGACGTCGACGAGCGCGGTCTGGGACGTGGCGTAATAGTCGAAGAGGACCTCGTCGAACGCGTTCTTGTTGAGGTCCTGGAAGGTGGCGATCTTGGCTTCCCGGCCGCCCGAGATCTGGACCTCGGGGCCGGCGGGGACGCGCGGCGCGGTCGGGGCCGGGCCCCGGCCGTCCGGGACGAGCGAGACGAGGATGCGGCGGCCGTCCGGAGCCCAATCGATCCCGCCGAGCACGGCGTTGACGGCCGGCGGGGTCAGGGCCTTGGCCGCGGCCGTCGCGACGTCGACCGTCCAGAGCTCGACGCCGCCCTCGACGTAGCGCAGCAGCGCGATCGTCCGTCCGTCGGGCGACCAGGAGGGGAAGGTGAACTTGACGCCGTCGGGCAGGGCGATCCGGCGCAGGGCGTTCGTCTTCATGTCTTTGAGCGACAGCCCGGTCGAGAAGCTCAGGACCTGGCGGCTGTGATAGGCCGGCGTGATGCGCATGCCGGCGATCCGCAGCAGGGGCTCGGCGAGATAGGCGATCGAGGGCATGGATTCGCGCTCGATGAGGGCCATCGTGTCGCCGGCCGGGCTCATCGAGACCATGGGCGTCGGCGGGGCGCTGACGATGTCGATGACTTCCTTCGGCGGCTGCTTGTAAGGCTCCTGGGCGGACAGAACAGGGCAGATGGCGAGGGCCACGGCGAAGACGACGGCCGGACGGAACGCGAGTTTCTTCAAAGGGCTTCCTCCTGAACGGATGACGATAAGAAGGGATTTTAATTCAAATCTCTTTTTTTCGATACCCGTCCATGAAAGCCCGAAATTTCCCGCGTCAGCGGCATCGGAGAATGCGTTCTGCCGGAAAATTCGGTTATAATGCCGGTGTCCAATGAACGCAGGAAATCCGAGCGATATCCGCCTGTCCGTCGTCATTCCCACGTTCAACAAGGCGTCGCGGATCGCCGCCAGCCTCGAAACGGTCCTCTCCTACCTGGCCGCCAAGCCCTTCACCGCGGAGATCGTCGTCGTCGACGACGGGAGCTCCGACGGGACGGCCGACGCGGCCCGCGCCGCGCTGGCCGGGCGCCTCCCGCACCGGGTCATCGGGCGGGAGCGGAAGCTGGGCAAAGGCGCCTCGGTCCGCGAGGGCGTGCTGGCCGCGGCCGGCGAAGTGATCCTCTTTTGCGACGACGACCTGTCGACGCCCATCGACGAGCTCGACAAGGCCCTGGCCGCGCTCGAGGCCGGGGCCGACGTCGTCATCGGCTCGCGGGCCCTGCCGGGCTCCGACATCCGGGTCCGCCAGCGGCGGCCGCGCGAGTGGCTGGGCAAGGCGTTCAACCTGCTCGTGCGGCTCTTCGTCCTGAAGGGGTACCGCGACACCCAGTGCGGCTTCAAGGCCTTCCGCCGCGGGCCGGCGATGGACATCTTCGGGAGCCTCCGGACGCCGGGGTTCGGCTTCGACGTCGAGGTCCTGGTCCTCTGCCGCGAGCGCGGCTACCGCGTCGCCGAGATCCCGGTCGCCTGGTGCGACGTCCGGCCGAGCCGCGTCAGGATGTTCAAGGGCTCCTGGGGCATGATCAAGGACCTCCGGCGGATCCGCCGGGCCCGGGACTAGCGCCTCTTGGGCTTGGCCAGGTAGATGTTCCCCAGCATGCGGGTGCCCTCGAAGACGATCTTGTCCGCGGCCACGGCGATCGCACCGTTGCTTTTGGGAAAGTTCAGCCAGAGCCGGCTCTCCGTCGTCGTGAAGACCTCGCGCTCAGCGCCGAGAGGGGTCCGGGTCCGGGGATCGAGCTCCCGGGCCATGATCGAGCAGCGCCCGTTCTTTTCGGACAGATAATAGAGCCAGCGGCCGTTCGGGGACCAGCCGGGCGAACCGAGGAAGTCGCCGGCCTCGGCGACCGTGATGGCCTTCCGCGTCCCGTCCCCGGGCCCATCGACGGGCGTGATCCGGACCGCCGCCCGCCCGTCCGGCTCGCCGGCATGCCAGGCGATCCATTGTCCGTCGGGAGAGAGAGAGGCGTCCATGATCCTGTCCCCGGGAGACGACAGGACGACCGTCCTTTCCCCCGAGCGGATGTCCAGACGCACGAGCTCGTCGGGCTTGAATCGCACCAGGGCGGCGTCGTTTGCGGGGAAGAACCCCGTCACGAAACAGCCCTCGCAGAGAGGCCGGGGGGTGGCGCCCTTCTGCGCGACGATGAGCGTCATCGCTTTTCCTTCGATGCGGTCCCGGTAGGCCAACAGAGTTCCATCGGGGCTCAATCGCGCGCTCAGGTTGATGCTGGCCTCCTGGATCGGGAAATTCGCTTCCTCTCCGGACCTCAGGTCCATGAGCCGGACCTCGAACTTGGCCGCCTGAGCCCCTCCGAAGGCGCTGAAGGCGGCCCTCGTCCCGTCGCGGGAGACGGTCGGGCCGAAATTCTGCATGCGGTCCCGGGTGAGCTTCTGCGGCCTCGCGGACACCGCGGCCTCGTCCGTCCGGGCGGGGACGCTCCAGGCGTTCATCTCGGCCATCATGTCGGTGAAGAAGATCCGGCCGTCCGGCATGATGGAGAGGAAGAGCTTCATGCCCGGGCCGGTCGTGACGGCCGTGGGGGGTCCCGTGATCGCCAGGCTTTTCGGGTCGATCTCGGCTGTGAAGAGATTGACGCCTTCGATCGTCGTCCCCGAAACGTAATAGATGCTCTTCTCCGACCACGCGGCGGGGAACTGGACGATCGTCGTCAGCCCGAGGTTCTCGATGGCGTGCGTCCGGACCGGTTCCCCGCCGTCGATCGGGACCACCCACCCGTCCGTGGTCCTCGGAGCGTCTCCCCGCCGGCCGCGAAAAAGGAGGCTCCGGCTGTCGGGAGACCA
>JAPKZE010000235.1 GCA_026393955.1 Candidatus Aminicenantota bacterium | reverse complement strand
CGAGTTGTGGGACTCGCCGACGTGGACGATCCGGGCCGGCATCATCTCGTCGATCATCTTCTCGAAACCGACGGGCTGGCCCGTCCGGCCGGCCAGGATGGCGCCGACGCCGAGGTCCATGACCTTGTCCTTGAGCTTGGGATCGCCGATCTTGAGCGTCAGGGTCAGATCGGGCTTTTCGGCCGGGGCCTGGGCGGCGGCGAACATCGCCCCTCCCATCAAGATCGCGATAGCCGTCAACAGGATCACGCGCCGGGTGCGATTCATGGGTTCCTCCGTCCGGGAATTCCTTCCCATCATACCCGCGGCCTTTCCGGCGTGTCAACGCGAGCTTCCAAGAGGGACTTTCCCTCTTGGAGATCCGGGCTTTAAATATCCGGGCTAACGCGTTACAATCGTTGACCCATGCCGGACCGACCCTCGCCCGAAACCAAAAAGACCATCCGGACCTTCGCCGCCGCCTCGTTCCTCAACGACATGGGCTCGGACATTATCTCCCCCATCTGGCCGCTCTTCGTCACCCAGGTCCTCAAGGCCAACATGGCGGCGCTCGGCTTCCTCGACGGCCTGGGGGAGGCCTTCGTCTCGCTCTCCCAAGCCGTCGCCGGCTACTATTCGGACAAGATCCGCAGGCGCAAGGTCTTCATCTGGACCGGCTATCTCTGCGGCGCCGTCTCCCGGCTCGGCTACGCCGCTTCCTCGGTCTGGCAGCACCTCATCCCCTTCCGCATCCTCGATCGGGCCGGTAAGATCCGCAGCGCCCCGCGCGACGCTCTCGTCGCCGACATCTCGACCGACGAGAATCGCGGCCGTCACTTCGGCCTGCTCCGGGCCATGGACAACACGGGCGCCACGGTCGGCATCCTCATCTCCATCGCCCTGTTCAACGTCCTGGGCTATCGGCTGCTCTTCGCCCTGGCCGCCATCCCTTCCGTCATCGGGGCGGCGCTCATTTTCCGGAACATCAAGGAAACCAGAACGCCCGGCCGCCGGATCTTCAAGGGCCTCTCGTTCAAGGACATCGACCGCAACCTCGCGCTCTACATCGCTCTCAACGGCGTCTTCGCCCTGGGTGCCTTCACCTATTCGTTCCTCATGCTCAACGCCAAGGCCGCGGGCTTCAAGGCCGGCTTCATCCCCGTGCTCTATCTCGTCTATTCGGCCGCCGCCGCGCTCCTGTCCTACCCCTTCGGGCGGCTCTCCGACAGGATCGGCCGCAAGCCCGTTCTGTTCATGGCCTTTGCCGCCTGGGCGGCCGTCTGCGCCGGGGCCGTCTTCGGGACCGGCCCGGCCTTCGCCGCCGCGCTTTTCGTCCTCTTCGGCGTCCACAAGGCCGCCCTCGACCCGGTCCAAAAGACGCTCGTGGCCGAACTCGCGCCCCAGCCCTTCCGGGCTTCGGTTCTCGGCGGCTTCCAGATGGTCATCGGCCTCTGCGCCTTCCCCGCCTCGCTCATCGCGGGGCTTCTGTGGGACAAGGCAGGCAGACGCGTGCCGTTCGTTCTTTCGCTGGTATTTACGGCGGCGGCCGCACTTCTTCTCCTCTTCGTCAAGGAGACGCGGCGGCCGAAGGCCGTCGCCTGACCGGCGTCCGCTACTTGATCAGATAGAGCGATTCCTGCCGCGGCACGAAGAAGACCCAGCCGCTCTCCGTGAGATAGACCGGATCCTCGGCCATCATGGTCACCTTTTGGCCGCCCCATTCCGGGACCTCGGTCGCGGTGTTGAGCTCGAGGGCCAGATAGGAGCCGAGACGGAGCTTCTTCAAGGGCACGTCGGGATCCCGCTTGGCGCTGCGGAAGTCGATCGAGGCGCCCAGGCCGTGGCCTTGGGGACCGAGCGGATGGCTGTAGACCTGGGCGGCGATGCCCTTGGCTTTCATCTCGGCCATGGTCTCGTCGAAGACGTCCGCGGCGGCCTTGTCCGGCCGCGACAGCCGGACGACAGTGTCCTGGAGGACGTTCGTATTGTCGAGGGCCTTCTCGAGCCCGGCCGGGGCCCGTTTTTCCCCCGGCAACAGGACATAGGCCATCTTCTGCCAGTCCGAGCTCAGACCCATGTAGACCAGCCCGAAATCGAGGTGGACGACGTCCCCGCGCCCGATGACGGCGGCCTCCTCGGCGACAGACAGGAATCCGCTCGGGGTCTTGTCATCGGCCCGGCTGCGCCGCTGCAGGCGCAGGTCGGGCTGGAACCAGGGCCTGAGCCCGAGACGGGCCGACTCGCGGAACAGCCACATCCGGACCTCGCCGACGGTGGTCTTGCCGGGCTTGATGACTTCGTTCGACAGCGACCGGCGGGCCAGCGTCTCGGTCGCCCGGACCAGGGCCGCGTAGTGCTCGAACTCCTCCGGGATGCGGGTGTCGAGATAGTCCTCGATAAGGGCGGCGGCGCTCACGAACGTCTTCTCGGCCTCGGGACC
>JAPKZE010000003.1 GCA_026393955.1 Candidatus Aminicenantota bacterium | reverse complement strand
GAGGTCATCCTCGGTGTAGGTCACGGGCCAGGCCTTCTTGCGCTCGGCCAGCTGGGTGAAGACGCGGGCCGGGACCGCGACCCGGGCCTTGTAGATCCCCCCCGTGAAGCCGGCCGGGACTTCGCCCGCGGCCTGGGAGCGGCTGAAGGCCTTCCCGGCGAAGCGCACGGTCGCCGTGACCACCCCGGCGTCGACCTTGAACGGGTGGGACACGGCATTGACCGACAGGGACCGGACGCGGGCCTTCTCGGACACCCGGACGACTATCGGGCCCTTCGTGCCCATCTCCCCGGTGACCCCGGCCAGCACGAGCTGGGAGGACATGAGCGCCGCGGAACCCCGGACATTGAAGAGGATGGGTTCGGTGATCTCGGCCGGGGCCGGGAAGACCTCGTAGACGGCGGCTTGGCGGCCGGGCAGGGTCAGGGCGACCTCGCTGCCGTAGGTCCAGAACCCTTCGGCCGAGCCGACGAGCCGGCCCTCCTCGGGGTAGAGCTCCTTGATCATGAGCTTCTCGCCCTTGGTCAGGCCTATCGTGGAGTCGAGCTTGAACCGGGTCTCCTTGCGGCCGGGGTTGGGATTGAAGAGGAAGATGAGGCCGCGGTCGCCGACGATGGCCGCGGTGCCGTCGACGCGGCCGGCCATGGGCGGCCCGATGATGGGCCGCAGGGCGTGGAGGAAACGGGCGTTCTCGTCGGTCCAGTCGAGCCACTTCCGGAACCAGGCCTTGTCCTCGGCCGACAGGGCCGCGAACTCCTCGGCGTCGCGGGCCGGGATGAAGTTGACGACATGGTGGAAGGGGGCCGTCCCGATCGACGACAAGAGCGAATACTTCCAACCCAGCACGTCCCAGTCCTTGGGCCGGAAGCGGTCGCGGCGCATGACCTCCCTTTCGTCGTTGCGTTCCGACTGGTGGGTAATGAAGCCGGGCATGATCTCGGGCGGCGTGAAGCGCTCGACCCGGTAGGTCCAGGCGGCGAAGCGCTGGCGGTTGGCCGAGACGCGGTCCGTGTGGAGGTCGGGGAAGGCCTTGAAGCTCTCCGGCTGCTCGTCGGTCAGCGTCGGGTGGGGATAGGACCCGGCCAGCCAGGTCCACGGGCCGAAGCCCTGGTACTGCTGGCGGCCGTCGACGACGGCGTCGAAGGCCTCGCGCCGCAGGCCTTCGAGGATGCGCCGGCAGCCGTACCACTGGGCGTACTTGCTGGAGGCTTTGTCCTGGGCGATCCACCAGTGGTCGAACGAGTATCCGGCGGCGCCCGTCGTCCGCATGAAGGCCAGGAGCCGGTCCAGCCACCAGTCCTGGAACGAGCGCAGGCCCGTGTCGGCGCCCGACTTCGCGGCCTCCGCCCCCGCCCAGGCGGTCCACTCGGGCTTCTGGAGGAAGGGCAGCGACGGATAGGCGTAGGCCATGAGTTTGAGGTTCTTCGAGGCGGCGTAGTCGAGCATGGCCTTGAGCCCGGCCGGGATCTCGTCGCGGCGCGGGTCCCACTCGCCCTTTCGCAGCTTTTGGCCGAGGCCGAACCAGAGGACGTTCTCCCAGCCCCAGTCGTCGGCGTTGTCCTCGAGCCGGGAGAGCTCGCTGTTGGCCGGGGTATAGAGCAGATGGGTGACGCCGAGCTCGGCCGCCCGGTCCATGATCCGCTTATATTCCTCGACGCCCGCGGGTGTCCCAACGTCGATCTGGTAGTCGTTCTCGCACCAGGGGAGGTGGAC
>JAPKZE010000348.1 GCA_026393955.1 Candidatus Aminicenantota bacterium | reverse complement strand
CGTAAGCGCCACGAAGATCGCCAAGGAGAAGGCCCCGAACCTCCTCCTCGACGGCGAGATGCAGGCCGACGCCGCCCTGGTCGCCTCGATCGGCGAGCGCAAGTGCAAGGGCAGCCCGGTGGCGGGCAAGGCCAACGTCCTCGTCTTCCCCGACCTCGACGCCGGCAACATCGGCTACAAGCTGACCGAGCGGCTGGCCGGGGCCGAAGCCGTGGGGCCGATCGTCCAGGGGCTCAACAAGCCCTTCTGCGACCTCAGCCGCGGCTGCTCGGCCGACGACATGGTCAACGTCGCCGCGATCTGTAGCCTTATGGCCTGATATTGAACTTCTTCACCAGCCGGACGGGCTGGTAGGACAGCTTCGCCTTCCGCAGTCCTTCCACGTTCATGTCCTGTTCCCGGTTGATGAACGCGAAACCGCCGCATTCCCGGCCGACGAACTCGCGGTTGATCCACTGGGCCAGGCCGACGAGCCCGGGGTTGGCGATCTCGATGGGGATGACGGCCATGTCGGAGGTCAGGCGGCCGCCCATGGTGAACGCTTCGACCCGGCCGCCGACCTTGACGACACCGCCCTTGAGCCCGATCCGCTCGAACGAGGCCAGGGCCTGGAGGATGGCCGTCCGCTCGGCCCGCATATAGGGATCCCCGTTCCGCTTCTCCTCGAACCAGTCCTCGAGGAGCCTGAAGCAGCCGGGGACGTCCTCCCGCGTCAGGGGATGATACTGGAATTGGTGGGCGAAGGTCGTCTCGAATTTCCTGATGCGGTTGCGTTTGCCGTCGTACTTCTTGCCTTTGAGCTCGGCCAGCTCCTGGCGCGCGTAAATATAGTCGAAGTTGCCGGGATCCTCCTCGACCTTGAATCCGGCGCCGTGACGTTCGACGAAGCTGTCCGGGACGCGCGACAGGCGGGGCGCGTGCCGCAGACAGGTCGCGACCGTCTCGGGCACCCGCTCCCCGCCGACGGGCGGCAGGACATAGGGGTCCTCGAAGTCGGGCTCGACGAGGACGCAGAGGCTGCCGTTGAGGACGGTCCAGCGCGGATGCTCGGAGTCCTTCCAAATGAAGATGTTGGCGAAATCGAGCTCGCAGACCTCGGAGGGCGACGCCTCGAGGTATTGCCTGAAGACGTCCTGGTCTTCGAGCCCGACCGGTTTGAATTCGGGATAGGCGGGCCGGCTCATCGCTTCTCCCGCACCATGACCGTGCAGCGTTCCCGCGGACAGCCCTCACACCAGGCGGTCCGGCGCTTGGCCGGGAAGGTGGCGGGGATGTCGTCCTTGACGACGCGGAAGCCGCAATCCTCGAAGAAGCCGGGGATGACCGTGGCCAGGTGCACGTCGGCCGGAGCCTCGGCCATCAGGGCTTCGAGCAAGGCCTTGGCGGCACCCCTGCCGCGGTGGCCGGGATCGACCCCGAGGGCGCAAAGCTCCCGGCAATCGGCATGAGTCTTGAGGGCCACGACACCGACGACCTGGCCGGACTCCCCGGCGACCCAAAGCTCGTCGGCCTCCATCCCGTCATAAGCCAGGTCCAGCCTGCGGGCCAGATCGACGGCGAGAGGGATGTCCTGCGGAAGGGCTTTGCGGACATACATTTCCGTTTATTATACCATGCCCGGCCGCCTTGACACGCCCCGGCCGGGCGGATATAGTTCACCTCTCTTAATAGGGTGGACCATGCGTCTTTTGATCATCAATCCGGGTTCGACATCGACCAAGATCGCCGTCTATGAGGACGAACGCGAGATCCTGTCCGCCAACATCTCGCATTCCGCCGAAGAGCTGGCGCCGTTCGGCAAGATCGTGGACCAAAAGGCCTTCCGGAAGGACATCATCCTCCGGACGCTCCGGGAGAAGGGCCTCGAGCCGGCCGGCCTGACGGCGGTCATCGGCCGGGGGGGCCTTCTCGTCCCCATCCCGAGCGGCGTCTACCGGGTCAACGACCGGATGCTCGAAGATCTCTATAAGGGCGTTCAGGGAGAGCACGCCTCGAACCTGGGCGGCCTGATCGCGGACGAGATCGCCCGTCCGCTGGGCCTCCCCGCCTTCATCGTCGATCCCGTCGTCGTGGACGAGTTCGACGATTGGGCCCGGCTCAGCGGCGTGCCGGACATCCGGCGCCGCAGCATCTTCCACGCCCTGAACCACAAGTACTCCGCCCGCCTGGCCGCCCGTGAGCTCGGCCGGAGCTACGAGTCGGTGAACCTCATCGTCTGCCACCTCGGCGGCGGCATCTCGATCGGCGTCCACCGGCAGGGCCGGGTCGTGGACGTCAACAACGCCTTGAACGGCGAGGGACCCATCGCCCCCGAGCGGGCCGGGACCGTGCCCGCGGGCGATCTCGTCGCAATGGCCTTCTCGGGCAAGTACGCGGAGGGGGACCTCAAGAAGCTGCTGACGGGCCGGGGCGGGATGGTCGCCCACCTCAAGACGAACGACATGCGGGAGACGCTCAAGCGCATCGCCGCGGGCGACAAGCAGGCGGAGCTCGTGTTCACGGCCATGGCCGTCACTGTGGCCAAACAGGTCGGGGCCTGCGCCGCGGTCCTCAAGGGCCGGGTGGACGGGATCGTCCTGTCGGGCGGCCTGGCCTTCTCGACCGCGTTCATCGACAGGATCAAAGAATACATCCAGTTCCTCGGACCGGTCTTCGTCTTCCCCGGCGAGAACGAGATGGTGGCACTGGCCGAAGCCGGCCGCCGCGTCATCCGGGGCGAGGAGCCGGCCCGCGATTATCCGTCCGCTTCAAAATGAGACCGGAGGAAGCCATCATGATCACCAAACTCGATCAGATCGTCGAAAAGGTCAAGGGCGCGCCCATCAAACGGCTGGCCGTCGCGGTCGCGGAGGATCCCCATACCATCGAAGCCGTCGGCCGGGCCGTCAGGGAGAAGCTGGTCAAGGCCGTCCTGACCGGGGACGAGAAGGCCATCAAGAAGGTCGCCGCCGAGGCCAAGGTCGACACCAGCCTGTTCGAGATCGTCCATGAGCCCGACAAGGTCAAGGCCCTGTCCCTGGCCATCGACCATGTCCGCTCGGGCCAGGCGGATTTCCTGATGAAAGGGCTGCTGGATTCCTCGGTCTATATCCGCGGCATCATCGACAAGGAGAAGGGACTGCTCAAGCCCGGCAAGCTCCTGTCCCACGTGACGGTCATCCAGGTGCCGGCCTGGAAAAAGCTCATCATCTGCGGCGACGTCGCGGTCATCCCCGCCCCGGACCTCGAGGCCAAGATCGCCATCCTGAACTATTGCATCGACGTCGCCCACAAGCTCGGGATCGAGAAGCCCAAGGCCGTCCTCCTCTCGGCGGTCGAGAAAGTGAATCCCAAGATGCCCTCGACCACGGAAGCGGCCATCATCTCCAAGATGGCCGAACGGGGCCAGATCAAGGGAGCCATCGTCGACGGGCCGCTGGCCCTGGACGTGGCCTTCAGCGAGGAGAGCGCCCGGATCAAGGGCCTCCAGTCGCCGGTGGCCGGGGACGCCGATATCCTCGTCTTCCCCAGCATCGAGGCCGGCAACATCTTCTTCAAGGCCTCCACCTATCTGGCCAAGGGCGAGCTGGCGGCCGTCGTGACCGGGGCCCAGTGCCCGTGCGTCCTGACCTCGCGCGGCGATTCGGAGGACAACAAGTTCTACTCGATCGCCCTGGCTTCGCTCCTGACCTAGCCCGCAGAAGATCGCGGGATTTCGGCGCCTCCGAGCCGGCGCGCGTACGGGCCGAGGCCCACCCCCCGTTCTCATTGACACCGCGCTGAGCATTTCATTATAGTGAGCCTTCTCGATCCCCCAGGAGGTGCTTCATGTCTCCTTTCCGCAGCTCCCCCGTGCGAAGGTCCGCTCTCATCATCGCCGCTGCGCTTCTGGCGCTTGCGGCGTTCAGCCTGGCCCAGCCGAAGGCGGCCAAGCCCAAGGTCCTCCAGTCGACCAGCCCCGACCTCCGGCTCAAGGGCTTCGAGGAATACAAGGCCATGCAGGCCGCCTCGAAGTTCAAGGACCTCAAGTGGCAGTTCATCGGCCCGACCAACATCAGCGGCCGGGTGACCGACGTGGCCGTCGTCTCTCCCAAAGGAAAGAGCTACACCATCTACGCCGCCTCGGCCTCCGGCGGCGTGTGGAAGACGGATAACGAGGGCATCTCCTGGACGCCCATCTTCGAGAGCATGGTCACGGCGGCCGTCGGCGACATCGCCCTGGCCCCGTCCGATCAGAACATCGTCTGGGTCGGGACCGGCGAGCACAACATCTTCCGCAGCTCCCAGGCCGGCATCGGCGTCTTCAAGTCGGCCGACGGCGGCAAGACCTGGACGCACATGGGCCTGGCCGACACCAACACCATCGCGCGCATCGTCGTCCACCCGGCCAACCCCGACATCGTCTATGTCGCGGCCGGCGGGCACGAATGGACGAAGAACGCCGACCGCGGCGTCTACAAGACCGCCGACGGCGGCAAGACGTGGGCGAAGGTCCTCTTCGTCAACGACGAGACGGG
>JAPKZE010000038.1 GCA_026393955.1 Candidatus Aminicenantota bacterium | reverse complement strand
CTGGGCATGATGCCGCTCGAGGTCACCCTCGAGGGTCCCGACGGCCGCGTCCTCCAAAGGAAGGTCCGCTGATCCCGCCTCGATCGAAGGCCCCGCGAACCCTCGTCCTGGGGATCGGCAATCCCGGCCGCCGGGACGACGGCTTGGGGGCCGCCGCCGCCGAACGCCTGAAGGGACGCCGGCTCCGGGGCGTCACGTGCGACGCCAACTACCAGCTCAACGTCGAGGACGCCCTGGCCTGCGCCGAGCACGACACGGTCGTCTTCGTCGACGCCGCCCGCGGCCTGCGAAAGCCGTTCAGGTTCACGAGGATCGAGCCCGACGCGGCTATGCCGGCCATGAGCCACGCCCTCGGCCCGGCCGCCGTCCTGGCCATCGCCGCGGAGCTCTACGGGAAGCGGCCGGATGCCCGGCTCCTGGCCGTCCGCGGCCACAGCTTCGCGGTCGGGGAAGGGCTCACGGCCGCGGCCGCGCGCGACCTCGAGCTGGCCCTGGAATTCCTCGAGGCCTTCCTGAAGGAGGTCCGGCCATGACGGCCAAGACCATCACCGTCGCTCGCGACCTCCTGGCCTCGAACAAGCTGGCGGCGGCGGCCATCCGCCAGGAGCTCCGCGGCCGCGGCATCCTCGGCGTCAACCTGCTGAGCTCGCCCGGCTCCGGCAAGACGACCCTGCTCGAGACGCTGGCCGACCGCTTCCGGGGCCGCTTCCGCATGGCCGTCATCGAGGGCGACATCGAGACCGAGCGGGACGCCGAGCGCATCCGGTCCAAGGGCGTGCCCGCCTGGCAGATCACGACCGGCGGCGCCTGTCACCTCGAGGCCCGCATGATCGGCCAGGTCCTCGGCGACGTCCCCGCGGAGATCGACTTCCTGTTCATCGAGAACGTCGGCAACCTGGTCTGCCCGGCGTCCTACGACCTCGGCGAGGACCTCCGCCTCGTCCTGCTCTCATCGCCGGAGGGGGACGACAAGCCGGCTAAATACCCCCAGGCCTTCCTCTCGGCCGACGCCCTGGTCCTGACCAAGGCGGACCTCCTGCCCTATCTGCCGTTCGACCCCGCCCGGGCGGCCGCCGAAGCCCAGGCCATCAAGCCCGGCCTGGCTGTCTTCACGGTCTCGGCGATCCGCGGCGAAGGGATCGACGGGCTGGCCGGCTATCTCGTCGGAGCGCTCGAGCGCCTGAGGTCTGGCCTTGCATGAGCTGTCCCTGGTCGCCTCGGTCTTCGAGGTCCTCGAAGACGAGGCCCGCCGGCACGGCGCCGCGAAGGTGACCCGGGTCGTCCTCAAGGTCGGCGTCATGTCCGGCGTCGTGCCCGAGCTCCTCTTGTCGGCCTTCGACATGTATAAGAAAGGAACGCTCGCCGAAACGGCCCGCCTGGAGATCGTTCCCGTCCCGGTGAAGCTGCGCTGTCCCGGCTGCGGCGGCGAGGCCGTCCGCGAAGACACGGATTTCTCGTGCGCCGGCTGCGGCTCGCGGCGGGTCGAGATCGTCGAGGGCCGGGATCTTTTCGTCGAAACCGTCGATCTCGAGACTTGACAGCGCGGCTTGACAAGCGCAAATTCGTTCTGCTATATATGCCCTCTTGTTGTTTGGTCTGACGTTTCCTGGCATGGCCTTTAGGAGAGTTTTATTTTTATAGACCATAATCGCCTGTCCGCGAGGCCGGCAGCCGGCCGAGTGTTGCATACTGCCGCCACGCTCCCCGTTCCCTGTCTGGCCCTCGACCCCGCTTCGCCGCGCCCCGCCGGCCGGCGCCCGACCGTGAACGAAATCCTCGTACCGGAGGGATCATTTGGACACCGATAAGACCAGGACCCAGTCGATCATCGACAAGCACCAGGGACTCCAAAAGAACCTCATCGCCATCCTCCTCGACGTCCAGGAGTGCTTCAACTACCTCCCCCCGGACGCCCTGCGCCACGTCGCCAAGGCCCTGGACATGCCCCTCATCGACATCCTCGGGGTGGCCACCTTCTACCGGGCCTTCAGCCTGAAGCCGCGGGGCAAGCACACCTGCCTCGTCTGCCTGGGCACGGCCTGCCACGTCCGGGGCGGCCCGAAGATCCTGGAGGAGCTCGAGCGGAAGCTCGCCATCCCCGCCGGCGAGACGACGAAGGACGGGCAGTTCACCCTGGAGACGGTCGCCTGCCTCGGATGCTGCGCCATCGGGCCGGTCGTCGTCGTCGACGGCGAGTACCACGGCCACGCCACCATCCGGAAGATCGGGCCGATCCTGGAAAAATACCAGAAGCCGGCCGCGTCATGACGCGAAGGGAGGACCTCTGATGCCCGCAAAGAAGAAGCTCACCATCCAAGACCTGGCCAAGATCCGGGAGAAGACCAAGTCCCTGATGACCATCCGCGAGGGCGAGGGCCGGGCCCGGGTGACGGTCCACATGGGGACCTGCGGCATCGCCGCCGGCGCCCGGGACATCATGGACGCCCTTCTTGGCGAGATCGGCAAGGCCAATATCCAGGACGTCATCGTCACGACGTCCGGCTGCGCCGGGCTGTGCAACGCCGAGCCGATGATGACCGTCGAGATCAAGAACCAGCCGCCCGTGAAATACGGCCAACTGACCCCGGACAAGCTGCGAAAGATCTTCGTCCAGCACATCCTGGGCGGCCAGATGGTGACGGACCTCGTCCTGGTCGTGGGAAGCGAAACCGTGTACTGAGAGGGACGCGTGAAACAATACCGAGCTCACTTATTGGTCTGCGCCGGCACCGGCTGCGTCTCCTGCGGAGCCTTCAAGATCAAGGCGGCCCTGGAGCAGGAGGTCAAGAAGCGGAACCTCCAGGACGAGATCCAGGTCGTGGCCACGGGCTGCAACGGCTTCTGCGAGCGGGGGCCGATCGTCCTGGTCCAGCCGGACGGCATCTTCTACCAGCTGCTCCAGGTGGAGGACGTGCCCCATCTCGTCGAGGAACACCTCCTCAAGGGCCGGCCGGTCAAGAAGCTGATGTACGTCCCGCCGGCCGAGAAGCAGCCCGTGCCCAAGATGAAGGACATCGAGTTCTTCAAGCACCAGCGGCTCATCGTCCTGCGCAACCGGGGGCGGATCGACCCGGAGAAGATCGAGGAGTACATCGCCTTCGACGGCTATGAGGCCTTGGCCAAGGCCCTGTCGGAGATGACGCCCCAGGCGGTCATCGACGAGATCCTCTTTTCGGGCCTGCGCGGCCGCGGCGGCGCCGGCTTTCCCACGGGCAAGAAATGGGCGGCCGCGGCCAAGGAAAAACGGTCGCCCAAATACCTCATCTGCAACGGTGACGAGGGCGACCCCGGCGCCTTCATGGACCGCTCCGTCCTCGAGGCCGACCCCCACGCCGTCCTCGAAGGCATGATCATCGGGGCCAAGGCCGTCGGGGCCTCCAAGGGCTTCGTCTACATCCGGCATGAATACCCCCTGGCCCTGAAACGGATGGAGATCGCCATCGCCCAGGCCAGAGAGAGCGGCCTCCTCGGCCAGGACATCCTGGGCACGGGGTTCGACTTCGACCTCGAGATCGTCCAGGGCGCCGGCGCCTTCGTCTCCGGCGAGGAGTCGGCCCTGATCGCCTCGGTCGAAGGCCGCATCGCCATGCCCCGGCAGCGCCCGCCCTATCCGGCCCAGCGGGGCCTCTGGGGCCAGCCCACGGTCATCAACAACGTCGAGACCTGGGCCACTGTCCCCAACATCATCCGCCGCGGCGCGGACTGGTTCCAGGGACTGGGAACCGAGACGAGCAAGGGGACCAAGATCTTCGCGCTCGTCGGCAAGATCGCCAATACCGGCCTGGTCGAGGTCCCCATGGGGATCAGCCTGCGCGAGATCGTCTACGGCATCGGTGGCGGCATCCCCGACAAGCGGGATTTCAAGGCCGTCCAGATCGGCGGCCCGTCGGGCGGCTGTCTGCCGGCCAAGCTGCTCGACCTGCCCGTCGACTACGAGAGCCTGACCGCCGCCGGGGCCATGATGGGCTCGGGCGGCATGATCGTCATGGACGACAAGACCTGCATGGTCGACATCGCCAAGTATTTCCTCAACTTCCTCCAGGACGAGTCGTGCGGCAAGTGCGTCTCCTGCCGGGAGGGGACGCAGAGGATGTACGAGATCGTCAAAGCCATCACCGAGGGCAAGGGCAAGGAAAGCGACCTGGCCCTGCTCGAGGAGCTGGCCCAGATCACCAAGGACGCCTCGATGTGCGGCTTGGGCCAGACGGCCGGCAATCCCGTCCTGACGACCCTGCGCTACTTCCGCCACGAGTACGAGGCTCACATCCTCGACAAGAGGTGCCCGGCCGGCGTCTGCAAGAGCCTCATCCGCTACGTCGTCCTGGCCGAGAAGTGCACCGGCTGCCAGTCCTGCAAGAAGGCCTGCCCGAACGATTGCATCAAGGGCACGCTCAAGGACATCCACCTCATCGACCAGTCGAAGTGCATCAAGTGCGGCGCCTGCAAGGAGGCCTGCAAGTTCGAGGCCATCGAAGAGCAGCGCGACGAAGCCATCCAGATCATCTGAGAGGGAACATGATCACCTTTCGCATGAACGGTTTGGAGGTCAAGGCCGAGGAGGGGTCGACCCTCCTCGACACGGCCAGGTTCTACGGGCTGGAGATCCCGACCCTCTGCCACAACGACGGCCTGACGCCGCACGGCGGCTGCCGGCTCTGCCTCGTCGAGATCGGGGAGGGCCTGAAGACCAAGCTCGTCTCCTCCTGCACCTACCCGGCCGAGGAAGGGCTTGTCGTCCGGACCGACACCAACAGGGTCTGGGCGGCGCGCCGGATGATGATCGAGCTCATGCTGGCCATGGCGCCCGGGTCCAAGGTCCTCCAGGACATGGCCTCGCAGTTCAACGTCACCCAGGTCCGCTTCGTGCTCCGCAACACGGAATGTGTCCTTTGCGGCCTGTGCACCCGGATCTGCGCCGAACAGATGGACGCCCAGGCCATCGGCTTCCAGCAGCGGGGACACAAGCGGCGGATCTCGACGCCTTTCGACGCGCGTTCGGAGGAATGCCGGCTGTGCGGCGCCTGCATGTACATCTGCCCCGCCTGCTCGCTCCGCTGCCAGGGCCCGAACGCGGACACGGCCCTCTGCAACGGTTGCCTGACCATGGAGCCGACCTGCCTGGACCACTACGACGATCTTCAGTGTTGGATGTACGACGCGGG